>CAZHTU010000046.1:0-401 GCA_964535815.1 Candidatus Undinarchaeota archaeon | reverse complement strand
GACAATGACCTCACATTCACCACCGGACTCCTGAAAGACATAGCGAAATATGAGAAGCACAAACTGCTCCTGTCAGTGTGGCCACCGCCCGCATCTGCAGACGATGTCCTAGAGAAGGACAGCAGGAAGGATTGGATGCGGATAAAACCCGAAGCGATTGTCGTATGTGTGGAGGCCGGTTGCGCTCAATCGATAACACCTGTCTGCATGAGCGACAGGCGCTATAGATACAATTTCCTCACAGGTTGGAGGAGCACGAGCAGTGGTAGGATAGATCTGCGTTTGGGAGCGGGCCATTGGTCAGATCTAACACTAGTAGAAGCCTACACCAAAGAAAAACTCGACATCAGGTTCAGCAAGAGATCAAATAAAGTTGAGCCCTACCCATGGGAAAGGATACT
>CAZHTU010000045.1:0-6613 GCA_964535815.1 Candidatus Undinarchaeota archaeon | reverse complement strand
AACTTCACCTCTACTCCTACTGCTTTTCTAAGCAGTTCTGAAATCGGGTCCACCTCGCGGGAGAGTGGTCCTTTCTTGTCAGGAACCTCAACCAAAATCGGGTAAGGTCCTTCTGTTTTTAGATCCTTGCGGATTTCAAGACCGATCTTCTCGGTCGTGATTATGATTTTTGCTTCACTCAACTCTTTGAGTTTGGCTCGCGCCGATTCAACATCGCACACATGCCCAGCAACCCCAGCCATCCTGAATCCTGTGACTGTATCTTCGTCGGCTAGAACAACAACATTCATATCAACAACTCCTTGATTTTCTCGGACGGCATGCCTGCTTCTTTGGCACTTGTTATCGTTCTTAGGTTTCTTAATTCGTTTTCAGTTCTCATCAGATATCCTAATAGGACTCCTGGACCGGCATAATCCAGCCCCATGGTCCGCCTTGCTAATTCCTGAAGATATTGATCCAATCTACGTTCAATGACTGATAAATCTCCTGTCTTAGTGAACTCATTTTTGATTGGCTCTAATGCCTTTCTCCATCGCGGGCTCAATCTATCAATTGTCCCAATAACATCTTCGCCTGCGCCTTTCAAGGTCTCAGAAGTCAAAAACATGTTCGGGATAATGAACTGGTTTATTTCTTCTGTTGGAACTTTCTCATTAATCGCGCGGAACAAGACTTTCAAATCGATGCACGAGATGTACACATTTACTAATTCTCTTACTCTATCATTGTTCCTTACTTTTTCTGTGGCTTTTGCCAAATTCTTCAGGTAGTGGTGGTCTAAAGCTGCTTCAAAACCGACCAAACTCGAGCTATCGCGATACGCCTTCATGCCCTTTTCAAGGGACATTCCATACTCAGTTCCTGAGAGTAGACCAACAATCGCTTCCGGCGAATCAACAGCGAACATCTCTTTTACCTGGCCTTCATTCAGGCTCGCATAGACTTCACTTGACAATTCTTCATTAAGTCCCAATGCTTTAACTCTCAAAGCATTCTTGATGTTCTCAATTTCGTATTTCTTGGCATACTGTTCTATCAAGACTTTACTCTCAGTTGGGGAGATTAGGTGCAGTATATGCAAGTCTTGGAGTGCTTTCAGTCTCAAAGTCTCATAGATTGCTTTGTCCTCTTTGAAGTTCCTTCGTACATCTGTCATTATCTTGTTGTACATCTGGTGCCCTTCAAGGTAAGCGATTATCTCGCTTATGGACTTGGCATCTGATAATTCCTCTAAATGGCTCTTGCTCACAAGGCGACCCTGCCTAAATCTTATCCTGGCGGAGGCATACTCGTAAGGGATGCCTCCAACTTTATTGGTAAAGTACCAGGTACCTATAGCTGCCACTCCTAAGCCTACTGCCATACCTCCTACTACCAATATTGCACTCATGCGAACAGTACCTTTGCTGCCTCAATCCTGAGCTGGTCTCGTTTGCGCTCAAGCCTTGCTTCAAATGTCTGGTCGATTTCGACCTTACCATCTTTTGACCTCAGCTTGATTCCGCTCGACATAGCTTCAGTCACTACTGAACATCGAACCTTGGCTTTCTTCGCGGCTTTGCTTGCTGAACTTTTGCCAGACTTATCCACAACGACCTTGAAGTCCTTCATTTCGCTTGCAGATTCTTTGATTAGCTTTGTTAGTGCTTTCTCGTACTTCGCACCTTTTAAGCCCCCCAGTTTGTCTCCAGCCTTGTCAAAGACCTCGTCCAGGATTGCTTCCTTGACTTTCAATTCCTCTTTTTTGAGACTCATCTTGGCCGAGCCGACAATCCTCTGTAGTGCGACCTTGGCCTCTTCACTGCCGCGCGCAAGAACCTTGTCGTGTCTTTCCTGCGCCCGAACCTGTGCTTCTTTGAGTACCTCAGCACGCTTGGTCTCAGCTTCGCTCAATATCTTCTCGCTTTTCTGATTAGCATCGCTGCTGATCTGTTCTACTATCTCTTCGACTCCCATTGTCTATGCTCCGGCGCCGATGAGGACAATCAGTAAAATACTGATAATCAAACCGTAGATGGCCTGCGTTTCTGGAAGAGCTGCCATGACAATTGCTTTACCGAACAGCTTTTCATTCTCTGCAGTTGCACCTACACCTGCTGCTGCGGCTGTACCCTGACCGATACCTGAACCGAAGGCTGCACCTCCGATTGCGATTCCGGCCCCGATGGCCACACCAGCTGCTTGTAGTTCACCCATTTTTACACCTCCTATATTGTTGTATGTACACGGGTTATCATGAATGGTTTGTAGTCCTTGCCTGACCCTTCATAGAACTTATCAAAAAATTCCACAAAGTGCAGACGCAGACTGTGTATGAATGAGCCTAGCACATTCATCATGAAGTTGAGTAATTGAGTAAAGACAATCAAAAAAGGACCTAGCAGGACCCCGACGTAAGGTAATTCTCCACCCATTCCTGACAATAGATTAAATGCCATTGCTACGCTTCCAGTAGCTAATCCAAGCGCCATAATGCGCGCATAAGAAACCCAGTTTCCGATAAAACCACTTAATCCCAATAACTGTTGAGCACCGTTCATCCAGACCAGGATGACAATCCCTGAAAGGGCAAAGAAGCCGCCAAGGTAAATTCCGTCTCCGAAGCCTGCAGCTTTCAGTCCCAAGAGAATAAGACCAATCTCAAGGACCATCCATCCGCCTTGGTCGCCCACTGCTCTCTTATACTCCCTGTTCGAGAGATTTTGCAAAAAGCCAAAAATCATCCCTATATTCAGGTGAACCAGTCCTAAACCAAGTGCAATTCCCATTAATGGCATCGGGTCCCTAATCGGGTCCATCCACATAGGGGTAAACCATGAAAACATGTCCCCGAAGAATGAGCCGAACATAAATCCAGCGATTATCGTGGTAATGCTGCACATGATTAGTATGGCACCGAAATTCCGTATCCCTGATTCATACTTTCCCTTCCCATAGTATAAGACTAAGGCAAGTATGAGCAAAAGCGAACCATATCCAACATCCCCTAACATGATTCCGAAAAAGAGAGGATAGAAGAAGGACATGATAGGAGTCGGGTCCCAGGACTTATATCCAGGCTTGCCAAACATGTTCAATAGTAATTCATACGAGCTAACATAACTATTATTGTCCAGAATCGTAGGAACATTCTCAACCTCTTCGGGAGTCGGATCAGCGACTTTCACAATCGTCTTCTGCCCGAACCCATCCAATGCTTGCTGAACGCTTTCTACTTCCCTTTTGGGCACCCAGCCCTCAAGCATAAATGTCTTTTCTGTCCGAACAAAACTATGATACTGGTCAGCTCGCCCTTTTTCAATCTGGACTTGCTCCTTAAGTACTTCCATCTCACGCTTGTGCGTACGGTCGAGCTTGTGCACTTCGTGTTTCACTTTATTGGCTTCCTTATCCAGATCGCTCAACTTGTGCTTGATTGTCTTTAATTCCTCTGCTGGTGTGCCGACACCTTCAACAGGTAATGGGATAAAACCATTTGCTCTCAATAGCTTGTCCAATTCTTCACCTTGATTGACCATGACTATTGCGACGACTATTTGCCTTTCCTCATCGTAAGGCCTTGCATAGTAATAATTAGGTCTCGGAACTTGACTCTGGATATCTATACTTTTAGGCATCAATCCTACTGCGACCCGAGTTCCAGGGCCGTCCTTCAGGTAGTCTAATTTCGTGCCCAAAACCTTCAGGTTCTGAATCTTCGTTCTCTTTCCTTCGAGCGAGTTCTTCTTCTCAGTGAGTTCATTATACTCTTTATCAAGTTTTAGACAAAATTTCTCAAGGCTTGCCACTCGCTTTTCTGTTTCTTTGAGCAGTTCTTCAGTTTCAAACTTCTCAACCTTGACTGGCTTCTCAACTACGGGTTTGACCCAGTCCATAATCAGGCTCGCCTTGCCATTCACTGACACTTCGCGCATATGTCCAAAGAAGTCTTCAATCCACTCAATCCTTGCTACTAATTCAGTAGCTTTTATCCCATATTCAGGAATGTGGTCCCTCTCAGCACCCCAGGTCGCACCTTGTTCAGCAATATCTTCGATATGTAAGACTCCAAGCTCCTGGAGTCGACTGAGTAGCGGTTCCTTATCAGACTGCAGGCCAATCACTTGCAGCTTTTGCATAACTACTGGTTTAATCATTAGTTACTCGTTCCAACACCAAATCGACTGCTTTCTCTATTTTCTTTCTGGCTTTCTTGCCAACGGAATCAATTTCTTTCTTCCCATTAACAGTCAATGAATCGCCCTTCTTCTGTCCGAGCTCTTCTGCTTTTGCAATGAGCTTTTCGACCTTTTCTCGGGCGTCAGCTTCGCCTAATATTACAAGTTCTTCAGCTTCCTTGGCAGCATTGTCAATAATCTCTTTTGCTTTTTGCTCGGCGTGGCAAATCCTTTCCTCGCCCTTGACTTCTGCTTTTTTGATACTTTCCAACGCCTCTTTCATTTCTACCTCTCCGTACACAAGAATGGGAGTGTGCACTTTGTGAATTGAAGTATATATAATTTATGTGATGTACGTATTCTCTGTTTTTTGTTCCATACGTTCCCATGCATGTATCATCTTTTTGTCATACTCATACATGAATGATATAAAGCTCACTTTGTAAGCAATGACCATAGGTATCAGTAGTAATCCCCGCGTTATCATACTCTCAGCATTGATCATGAGCACAGCTGCAGTGAACATCACAATGCCTGCTGTCAGATAGAGGGGCATACTTGATTCTTGGCGTTTGGAGTATTACACCCTTTTGCTCTGTCAACACTTACACGACCTTTCTCTATCTTACATGACCGGTCTATATATATTTATATATACCTATATACATAGTATATACATAAACATTTAATATATACACCGCAAAGAAGGAGGTATGCGAAGTATGCCAGGCGAGACTCGAAAGGTTCAGAAGACAGGTGTAGCAACATACACCATTTCCCTACCAAAAGTATGGGTGAGGAAACATTCGGTGAATGCAGGCGATGCCCTCAGCATACTCGAAGGGAAAGACGGCACACTTGCAGTCGGGTTCCATGATTTTGACACCACCCCCACGACAAAAACAATCGATATGGACATGATAGGTGATGAAGCATTAGTCCGCAAGCTCCTAGCCGAATGCCTGAATGGTGCTGATGTGATAAAACTCTCCTCGGCCAAAGGCATCTCAGGCCGGAGACGGAACGTAATACTTGAACAGATAAAACGCCTTATCAGTTTTGAGATAGTCGAGGAAGACACAAACAATGTAATCATCCAGGACTTCTTCTCTGCAGACCACCTTTCAATCCCAAAAGCACTCAAGCGCGCTTTTGCCATCACAAATCTCATGCTCAAAGACATGCTCAGGATGCTTGAGTCTGGAGACCGATCCACTGCAAAGAACATAATCGAGCTCGAGAATGAGGTCGACCGCCTCAACTTCCTTGTCCGAAGACAATTAGGCAAGGCCATCCAGAGTTCTGCAATTCTCAAAGGCCTCGAACTGAGCACAAGTGACGCACTCTCCTATGCATTCATCATCAGAGATATAGAAAACATCACAGACCATCTTACTAAAACTGCAGAGCATGCCCTCAAGCTGAAGCAGGAGGAGCTCACGCCTGCTCTCAAAAAGAATCTGATAGAGATGAACTCCATATTGCTCGATATTTTTGCGACAACAACAAAAGCAGTCTTCAACCGAGATTTCAAACTAGCCAATGATGTCCTTGATCTGCAAGGAACCATCAAAGCAAAACGCGATGAAATCAGCCGTGAAATCTCTGCACTAAATACTCCAACAGCGCTCGTTGCTGAAGCAGTCTTCACAAATATGCTCTCAGTCATGGGCCATATCTCTGCGATCGCAGAGGTTGCAATTGACCGCGCCTAGACAAGCAGAAAAACTTTTTAACTTCCCAACCCTTACTCAAAGTATGATTTGCCAAATCTGCCATATGAAAAAGGTCACCAAGACTTGCATACTCTGCGGAACCCAGACCTGCGACTCGTGTTCACAGGGCCAAATCTGCAAAAACTGTGCGGATAAGGCGAATCCACCTGACAAGAACAAATACTTCACAGTCCAAAAGAGTTAAATACGTGATTGGACTATACTCAAACAATGAGATACGCATTCCTGCTGGCAATACTTCTACTGGCAGCCACGCCTATACTGGCAGCCACACCCATCAGAGGAGGAGAAACTCAACTGCCTTTATTCTCAAGTGCTCAGGGTGCAGCCTATGGTGCTGGTTCTGGCATTCTCCGAACTGTCGGTTGTGAAGTCCCCACCAATGCCCAATGGAATTATATCATGTTCATTCTTTTCGCCGGCTTGGGCGGTGCATATGTAGCAAAGATATTAGGTTTCGGTGAAGCAGGAGCAGACCTAGCGCTTCTAGTAAGCAATGGTCTGGTCTTCTTTGGGGTTCTGGATTGTTGGGGTCCTGCAAGATTCGGACTTTTCATTCTGCTCTTTGGTGCAGAGGTTTTTGTCAACCACAAGTAGGCATTGCCAAAGGTATAAATACTTCGCTCTCTAATTGTTTTTAGCATGGATTTTCTTAGTGGTAAGGATGGAAAAGGCGGCATAGGAAAGATTTTTGTTGTCATTATAGTTATTTCTGCC
>CAZHTU010000044.1:6311-6632 GCA_964535815.1 Candidatus Undinarchaeota archaeon | reverse complement strand
TCCGATGCTTGCTGTTGTCTTGTTATATATCTTGCGAATTGATTTCACGGCCCGACGCTTTTTGCCACATAAAAATCAAGAAAAGCCAGAGAAACACTCGAGCGAATACTTCATACAGAAGACTGACGCAATCCGAGACGAGTGCTATGCAAAAAAATACGAGTTCAGCCATGAGGAGTTAAGGGAACTCAGCCACACTGTTACCAAGATACAAGATGAACTACGCAAGGCACTCGAAATCCAGATGCGCCATATGCAAAAGGACGGTCAGAAGCGCGCTCGTGCCGCATGGAAAGATATCAAAGAGCTCAAAAAAGTATT
>CAZHTU010000044.1:0-6301 GCA_964535815.1 Candidatus Undinarchaeota archaeon | reverse complement strand
AGATGCCAGACTGAACTGGCCAAAAATCGAATCCAAGTCCAGAGCAAAATCCAAGTTCGAGCACAAAATTAAAGCGAAGGAGTTCAAATACGACGAAGCCTCGGCCAAGGCAGAGGAAGATGAACTGAGACAAAGCATAATAAACAACCTCAGCACAGGCATGAACCTTGAACTTCTGAAAGACCATATCAAGATATATAACCCAAATCACCAAGGGCTCGTGTCCAAGGTACTTGATGACAAGATGACTCGACGCCAGATATCGCGCGCGCGTTATGCTTCTTTGGCCGACAGAATACAGGCTTTGGATGAGCCGACGAGAGATACTGACATACTCACTAAAGTGTATAGGGCAATGGATGCCATGGCGGACGTCTACACAGTCAAAAAGCTCGTGGAAAAAGCCGAAGCAAAAGCCAATAGACTCACTAAGCAATCTGCACCTACAACCATTCCGAAACAAATACCTGAGAAAACCCCTGAAGAAAAAATCCGAGAATCATATGGAGAAAAGCTCTCTAAAGAGGATGAAGCCGAACTCCTGGAATGGATAGTCAAAGAATTGAAAGGCGGTACTCCTGTCGAAAGACTGAAATGGACAGTCAAGGCCAGGTACGGACCTGAATATGTCCGGTTCGTGGACAAGCTTACCAAGAAACCATCCAAGGCCTCTCCAAAGAAGAAGACACCAGCGAAAAAACCACCAGCAAAGAAACCCGTACGCAAAAAAGCCATCCCAAAATTCAAGCCTGAAAACGTCAAACAACATAAAGGTGTAAAAGCTCTGTCAAACGAAGACCTCGAGTGGATCTATGAAACTCTAGTGAGGGGGCGTCTGACTCCCGGACAATTGGAAGGAAGAGTAAACGTGAGTTTCGGACCTAAGTACGTATACCTTGTCAATATGATCAATAAAAAGTGGGTCGGAAGGTAAGTGTAAGATGGCAAACAAAGATTTAATTGAAAATCTGGTGAAGAGTGTGGTCGGCGAACCAGGTAACCCAGGATACACAGATATCCTATATTCCTCGCTCTCTGAACTATCTGATGATTTTAATCTTTCACCCGACGCTTTCAAAAAACGCAAGATTCTCCCACTAAAACACACGCCCCGCTACTTCACGCGGACGGCTTATATGCTTTCAATACCGGTGAGACGGATAAACGACGCTCTTATTGATTCAGGTCCAGACGGAAATTCAAAATTCCCAGGTCACTTCCATAAATACTTCACAGTCTCATCTGCTGAGTGCAGGAAGATGAGCCCCAAGAATTTATATCTTACACTTTTGAAGAGCTACGCATGGACGAAGAAGCGCGCAGCCGACGAAGAGAAGACACACCATGTCGAGCGGCAGGAGCTGAACCAATTCAGATCTTTCTTCAATAGTGTCAAAACGAACTATGCTGAACTACTTAGCCAGGTGAACCGCTTTAACAAGCTGAAAGGTCGGACAGAGTTCGATACTAAGAAGTTCGCACCTATGTCTTACGCATCAATCATACTTCTAGCAATGATAGGCCGCCATACTTCTTTGCTAAATGATTACTTCAAAGAACGGCACGCAATCAGAGCACAGATTGCAGATATCCGGTCGCACGACAGACCAGACGAGACACGGTTCGACGAGATTGAGATGAGAATACGGAGAATGGGTCTTCGCTTATTGATAGTTCCTTTCTATGATACTCCTGCTAATACAAGCCCGCGATGGAATGTACTATTCAACCGCGATGACTGGAAGAAGCTGTCATTGGAATCGAAATCCCTTAGTGGTTTTGGTTCTCATAGAATGGCAGTCCGCGAGGAATTCGAGTCACTAATCAAAGAGACAAAAGAGCGAAAGATAAACGAGCTTGAGATGTGGGCGGACTTTTTGGATGAAATTTCTAACCCCGATAACAAGAACTACAAAGAAGAGTACAAAAACTACCGTATCAGTCCTGATACTGCCAGAGGTCTTTTGCGAATCTATAGTGTGATATATGTCGAGTCATTAGCACGCATAATGGTTGACTTCAAGTACATGCTTGCACACATATTTGCCAAAAAAGGCCCGCAATCTCTTTGAATCACTGATTACTGGCAACTAGGGGTTGCCACCCCTAAGCTACCCCGCTAAATTGGTATTTTTCACCCAAAATCACTGATTACTGGCAAGGCCCTATCGAGAAATATTACTGGCAAGCTACTCTCTCTCAAGGTTTATATACCCTCCTTCTCTAAGCCAAAATATGCGAGCCCTGGAGATTGCAGTTGGTAGCGCAGTAGAGCGCATAAAGGATACTGAGTTGCGCAGGCAGAGCTTTGGCGGAGTGATTCGCCGGCTCAAGCCCAACCTGAAACTCGGTTCCGAGAATATGTTCCATCGAATAGAGCCTCAAGAATTAAATGGTAAAATTGGTGCGGTTGACGGTGGACTTCTCCAACGCAGTTTTCATGGGCTCGATTTGGTGCTGGGAAAGGCAGTTGGGGTGGTCTTTGACTATCGGGGCTCGCGTCTTATGTCTGCAGACTACTTTCCAGAAGCCTTTCCCACACCCTCCCCTTTTCCAATCCTTGGAGCTTTGAGCTCACGAGATTCAGAAATCCTAGCAAGTATCTACCGCCAAAAGCTGGAAATGTCAACAGCCACAAAACTCGTTGAAAAATTCAAACCAAAAGCAATGCTATTGGACGGTTCAGTAATCCCTCACGGAAACACCCGGCCGTACGACGACTCAGAAATCAAGGACGAGTATCGAAACCTTATTGAGATATACAAAGGACTCTTCGAAGCCTGCACTTCAAACGACGTAACTTTAGCAGGAATTGTCGAAGATTCCCGCGGAAAAAGATTTGGTGAAATCCTTCTAGGTTGTCTGGACAAGAACACTCGCGATGAAAACGTCCTTCTCAACACTCGCGACACTAATCTACTCTATTACATCCTAGACCAGGGCGAACGCACCTGTTCTTTTCCTTTCTCAAAAGACCCGAAGAGACACCCAATCCTCAAAGAATTTAACAAATGGTCTGCCCAAGTCCGCACATTCTATCTTCGAGCCGCGGCCTACGACCGCCCACTTCGCATTGATTTCCTCACTGGTGATGCAGACGACATTGCAGGAATGCTCTTGCCTTTGTGCCAGACTAATGAATTGTATGGTATTCCCGCGCCCGTAATCGAAGCCGATGCGAGAGCAAAGCTCCACATCAATGAAATGGAAATAGCTTACAATCAGATATGCGACAAAGTAGGAGATTTAGCCTGCCTGATGAAATTAAGGAGGGACCTGCGTCCTTTCTAGGAACTAAAATGGAAATAGGAACTGTTATTTCAACAATTGAAGGACCGAGCCCGAACACCTTCGCATTCGTAGTCAATGAAAAATCAGACTCAACTCCAGTCCGCCAGAACCAGTTCGTCGAACTCAAGACAACCGATGGAAAGATGGTTGCCATGGTCCAAAACCTTATCAAAACAAATCGCTATTTCGAACGTGCTGAATCGGTTCGCGAATACGAACGCTCTGGAACTCCTATGTCCAGTACTTTCCCGGTTGAACGCTGGGAGTATTTGGTCGCAGAAGCCCAACCCCTCGGCGTCTACAAAGGTGACCAATTACAGCGTGCAACCTTTCCACCCTCCCCAGGAACAAAAGTCCACGAAGCCGACAATACAACTCTAAAAAACTTCTTAGGCCTGACAGACAATGGCCTTGACTTAGGTGCAGTGGACCACCACCAACTCCCAGTAAAGCTCAACATGACACGCCTTGTCCAAAAGCACTGGGCTGTTTTGGGAATCTCAGGCTCTGGAAAAAGTCACTCTGTTTCAATTCTTCTTGAAGAGCTCCTCGACCGCAAAAAAGAGGATGGAAGAATCGCACTCTTTATCATCGACGTCCACGGTGAGTACACAGGATTTGCCGAAGACCCAAAATACTCAAAAAGAGTCAAAGTAATCAAAGGCCAACAAATTCGCATCGGCACTTCAAACCTGAGTGCATATGGCTTCGCCGATCTCATGCCAAACATGAGTTCGTCCCAGGTCCGCGACCTTAACAAGATAATCAACAAGATGAAGTCAAAGAAGAGGGACAAGCCTTACAATCTCGACGACCTGATTGAAGCTGTCAAGGATTCTGAAGAAATACGCGACAACACTTCAACCGCCTTAATCGGCTGGCTTATGGAACTAAAACACTTACGTCTATTCAATTATTCAGACTTCCCAGCTTGTCAGGAACTTAAACCAGGCAAAGCCCTGATACTTGACTTCAGCGACATGACCAATCTGCGAAAAAAGCAAGCGATTGTCGCATACTTCTCCCGCAAGTATTTCAATCTCCGCAAGAACGGCCTCATCCCACCATATGTCGAAATAATCGAAGAAGCACATCAATTTGCACCCGAAGGCGTGAAAAAAGAAGGAGCTTTGTCAAAAGGAATCCTCCGGACGATAGCTCGTGAAGGCCGAAAGTTCTACGCTTCCCTTTGCTTAATCTCTCAGCGTCCAATCCAGCTCTGCACCACTATCTTATCCCAGGCCAACACCCACTTCATCATGCGTGTCACTAATCCCTACGACCTAAAGCACATTGGCGAATCTAGCGAAGGCATTACAAAACGAACATTGGACACAATCTCCAGTCTCCGCGTCGGCGAAGGATTAATTGTCGGCGAAGCTGTAAACTTCCCAGTCTTTGTCAAGGTTCGCGACCGCAAGTCTTGTCCTCCAGACCACTCAAGAAAACTTGAAGAATACGCTGCAGAATACGAGTCCAAGGTCACGCAGAAGTCGAAGGACGCTGAAACGTTCATGTAGTTAGACTTCCAACTCACTCAATACAACTTCAGTCGGCCCGTCTTCTCCTTTATTTCTTTCAAGCCTGTAAAGCGTTCCACTCACTGCACCTTCCAAAGCCTCGTCGTGTGTGATGACAAAAACCTGATTAATGTAATCTTTAATCCGGTCCCTAAGCGTAATCGCGAGCTCTTCAACACTTCGCGTATCCAAATTATGAGTAGGCTCATCTAATACAAGCATACTCAGTTGAGGCGCAAGAACAAGTGCAAAAGCCATCCTCAAAACCAATGCAGCAGTACTTCTTTCCCCGCCTGAAACCGTGCCTTCAACACCAATCCATTTCCCTCGCGTCTCTTTGACCTGGAGCACATAATCTCCTTCTTCAATTGCCAGTCTAATGCTTGAGTAATCGCCATAAGGATAACAATTCCACAACTCGCTCATTGTCTCATTCAAACTCTTGACAAATTGTCGTCTTAATTCGCCTTGTGTAACTTTTAGGGCATTCTGGAACTTGACAAGGAACTCATGTCCGTCTTTCATACCCTTCAATCCCTCTCTCAACTTTTCCATCTCTCCGAGTCGTTCTTCAAATTCTTTCTTCTGCCGTTCACGTTCCTTCAAAATCTCTGAAGAAGATTCGTACTTGGCCTTTGCCCGACTCCACTCACCCAATAATGTTTCAAATTTCTCTTTCCGCTTTCTGTACTCTTTCTCATCAAAACCGAGTTTTCCAATGCTTTTCTCGCAGGTCTCAATCTGTTCTTTCAATCCTGCTACTTCAGTCTGCATGTCCAAGAATCTCTTGAGTTCTTGGGCGTCTGAAACTTTTTCGCGGCACTTTTCTTGTTCTCCCTCTTTAACAACACAGTTTTCTTTCAATCCCTCAATCTGCTTTTCGAGCCTTTCTACTTCTTTACC
Source organism: Candidatus Undinarchaeota archaeon (assembly GCA_964535815.1). Classification (GTDB taxonomy): domain Archaea; phylum Undinarchaeota; class CAZHTU01; order CAZHTU01; family CAZHTU01; genus CAZHTU01. Next base: position 587 of record CAZHTU010000044.1, on the reverse strand, counting down.
AGGGTCCCCTAGGTTCTTAATCATGGACTCGAGCTGTTCGGCTCGTTTCAGGGTTATTTCATTACCTTCCAACTCATCTTTCAGTGCGCCAACATCAAGACCAGATAATTCGACCTCAATCTTTGCTAGTTCTTCGCCCTCTTCTTTTTTGATTTGTTTTCGTTTGGCTTCTTCAAGTTTTGTTTTGCAGACAGGACATTCTTCTGAATGTTCAATCACCTCAATACTCTTCTCTAGCAAACCCTTGCGCGTCTTGAGCTCCTGCTCACGGCCTTTCAATTTCTCATAATCTATCTTAAGCTTCTTCACATCAGCCTCTAGTTTCTCGACATCGAGCTTTTCAAGTGCTACTTTCAGTTGTTCAAGGTTCGCCTTTTCCTGAACAAACTTTTCTAAAGATTGTTGATTAACTTCAATGGCAGTCAGGAACTTGTTCAATTCTTGTTGACATTCATTCAAATTCTTCTGCGTTTTTTCTAATTCCTCTTCTACTTTTTTTATGTCCAGGTTTTTCACATCTTTGAGGACTTTCTCTAACTCTCCTTTTCGTTCAGCTAGCTGGTCTGTTTTGACTGAAAGATTGTAAA
>CAZHTU010000043.1:0-6675 GCA_964535815.1 Candidatus Undinarchaeota archaeon | reverse complement strand
CAGGACCAATGGTAAGCAAATAGCAGATATCATAGATCAACTCCAAAAATATAGTAGTACACTATTTGTAGAATGGCGCCCACTCCTCGAACTGGTGATAAAGAACGATGCGCTTATTACCTGGCTGGCTGACAACTCGCTGAAAGTAACTGATTATGAGGGCCTCGGAGCCCTTGAACATGCGGCAAGGAGGGACACAGGAAAGCGCACCCTCGATCACATAATGAGGATCTCTGATTACGTAGTGTTGATGGTTAAAGACCCTAAGCTCAAGACCGCATGCCTGAAGAGAGGACTGGAGATACGCGCAGAGACATTAGGCCAAAGAATATCTGCTGTCTCGTGCGCAATCTGGGGCACATATCTCACCTGCACTGCAGTATCTTGTGTATACAACCTGAACGTGCTGAAACTCTCGACAAACAAGCCTGCGTATTTAAGATACCATTCATTAAAGCGCCCGTGGAAAGTGAAGGTCGGGGGCTACGCCTTGGACAAGCGCACAGAACAAATATTGAGCGAACAATTCTCAGTAGGAGAAAAATCGCTCAGGGAGGAAGCGGAAGGACGGATACGAACACTCATCAAGAGCCCTCGGGTGAGGGAGCGCAAAGTATACGCGTACTATCTCCCGCTTGTCCTAGAGTTCATTGACTTCATCCAAACCACTGAGGTAAATTCTAGGTATACTCTTGCCAATTCCTACAACGTATCCAAGGTACTTGCGTATCTTATCAGAAAGCATGATGCGCAGATGAAAAAACGTACTCACTGGATACCCAACGCCCGGCTGGGTAAGCATTTCTCCTGCGGAGGAACAGTACCCTGTGACGGTGCGCTCTACTACACAGGGCTTGAAGAGCAAGGCACCATATCTGTAGAAAGATTCAGAAAAGCCGAAAAAGAACATGGTCTCGTACTTACAAAGCTCATCAAGTTTTTTGAGATACCAGTATTGGACACTGAAGGAAAACTGGATAGAGTCTTGTCAGAAATAACGGTTACAAAGACTAGGTCTGAACTAAAAAAACACCGAGAAGATGTCCTTCGACTGATTAAACTGCTTAAGAAGAAGGGATTGACCAAACATTTAAACGACATGAAGCTCAGCACATATGCTCTATTTTATTTCGTGATAGACATCAAGAAACGAATAAAAAAAGAGCACCCCCTAAAGCTAAACTGGAACCGGCTCTATGGCAGAAACACTCACCGGATAAGAGAGATCGCACAGTATTACTTTGACCTTGAAGCTGCGGGCAAACTCAAACCTGAAGAATTCTTAGAGTGATTATTCGCTCTTTTCGCTCTTGTTTGACTCAGCGTAGCCGCACTTGCCGCAATGGACGCGGCCTTTGTGCTCAGCCATGAAGATTCCTGGACCGCAACGCGGGCAGGAGCGCTTTTTACATTTAGCTGAATCGCCTGAGACTTCGTACTGTTGGTAGCGTGGAGTGGATTCTTTCTTTTCTTTTGCATCAGCCATTATTTTTCACCCTCTTTCTTTTCTTCGGGTTTTTCCTCAGGTTTTTCTTCCTTGGGTTCTTCTGCTGGTTTCTCTGCTGGTTTTTCCTCAGGCTTTTCTTCGGCCTTGGGTTCTTCGGCAGGGGCTTCAGAAGCTGGTGCAGCTTCGCCTTCCTTTGCAGGGGCTTCTGCTGGCTTATCTCCTGCTGGTGCAGCTTCGCCTTCAGGTGCAGCCGGGGCAGGAGCTGGTGCTTCTCCGCCCTCTTCTTTTTTCTTAGGGGCTTCCTTCTTGGCTGCTTCGTACTTTTCCAGGCTTTTTTTGTCTTTGTATGCTTTTGCAAAGATGTCTGCGGCTTGTGAGCCGTAGATATTGTAATTGTGCTCGATGATTACGAGTTCTTTGTTCACTCCGAGCTCTGCAGCGATGACGTTTTGGATGTCGGCATTAGTTGGTGTGGCTCCGGAAAATGTGGCCTTAGCTTCTATATCTATTCTATTCAAGAGTTTGTTCTCTGTTTTTTGTACGATTTCGATTTTCATTTTTTACCCTATTTTGAGTGCATACTTGCCTGGCATATTCACTCCGAGGTTTTCTGCGATTTTTGATTTTTGAGGATTGGTGATTATTACGAAACCTTTCCACCTGTCTGCAAACACTTGGCTCTTGCAGATTGGGCAGACGCTCTTGTTCGACAGGTAGTGGCAGTTCTTGCATGCTTTGTCACTCATTTCTTTTTGCCTCCTTTCTTTTCCTTTTTCTCTTCTTTTGGACCTTCAGCTTTCTCTTTTGCCTCTTTGGCCTTTTTTCTCTTTTGGTCTTCAATCCATTCGAACTTACCGAGGCCTGATTGGCGCATAGTGAGTCCGACCTTTTGGTTCTGGGACTTTTTGAGACTGAGTGCGACTATCCTTGCGCGGAGAAGGTCGCCTTCATTGACGGCCTTTTTGGATTCTTTGCCAGATAGTCTGCCTCCCTTCTCATCGTAGGAGAGGAAGTCGTCAGTTATCTGGGAAACGTGAATTAATCCGTCTAGAGCCCCTAGAGAGACGAAAGCACCGAATTCAACAATTTCAATGACCTTTCCATTGATGAGTTCGTTTAGTTCTGGTTTGAATGTCAAAGCTTTAAATGTGGCTGGATGATAGGCCGCTCCATCTCCTGGACGGATTGTACCTTCCTTAACATTCTCTACATCTGTAACTGCGACCACTAAACCAAGTTCTTTGGTCATGTGACCTTCGTAGGACTCCCTGAGTATCTCGAGGAGAGTTGAATCTAGTGGCTTACCGAAATTTGCAGGCGGTACGCGGACTGATTCTTGTAAGGTTACTAATTTATACATTGCTACCTCGCTTCTTGAATAGTTCAGTGGCATGTATTATAACCTTTTTGCTTGCCGCAGAACCTTTCCATCCCCGAATACTAGCAGTAGAATACTGCTTGTAGAAATTTGCTATCTCCAACGGGATGTGGTCAGGGACGTCTTCGAGCTCGGTGATGTTCTTGTACCTCTGGTCTTTGAGAGGTACGCAGAGAAGGATATCTTCAAACGCGCGTTTGACTGCGAGTTTTAAGACGCCGATTGGTCGACATTCGATTAGACATCCAGCAGGGAGTTCATGGCCCAGGACTACTGCACCTAAGGGTTTACCATTGCCACCTTTGGTTTGCGGCACGAGACCGTAATCCCCTTCGAGCATCGAAGGGATTGGTAAAAAGTCTGCGACCTTCAGTACCCCTTCTAGGGTGAACTCGAGCTTCGAGCCTTTTGGTATGGTTATTAAGACGTTTATTGCGTCTGGTGCTTTTCCGGTTGGTAGATCATTTAAATTCATTATTTTACCTCAAATCAAGTTTATGCCATAAGCCAGGAACACTGGTACAAATAAGAGTGAAATAGTGTTCACAAGTTTTATTAGGATATTCAATGACGGTCCGGCCGTATCCTTGAACGGGTCGCCGATTGTGTCACCTATTACTGCAGCTGAATGAGTAAGTGTGCCTTTTCCTCCGAGCGCGCCAGCTTCAATATACTTCTTAGCATTGTCCCATGCGCCTCCTGCATTGGCCATCATGATTGCGAGCATCAGTCCTGAGACTATACACCCTGCAAGAAGGCCACCAAGAGCTTTTAGACCGAGGAACATGCCGACGAAAGCAGGAACTGTCAAGGCTAGGAGAGCAGGTGCCATCATCTCCTGGAGAGCGGCTTTGGTGCTGATGTCAATACAGCGGACGTAGTTGGGTTTTGCTTTTCCTGCTTTGAGGCCTTTAATCTCGCGGAATTGTCTTCTGACCTCCTCAATCATCTTTGCAGCCGTTTGGCCGACGGCCTGGATACTGTAGGCAGAGAAGATGAAAGGTAATACACCACCAATGAAGAGACCAACCATGACTAATGGTTCAGTAATGCTTATGGAGACTATCTTAGTCTCTGCAATATAGGCAGAGAAGAGTGCTAGAGTTGTCAAGGCCGCAGAACCGATGGCAAAACCTTTTGCTATTGCGGCCGTGGTATTGCCAACTGAGTCGAGTTCGTCAGTAATCTTGCGAATCTTAGGGCCCATGCCTGCCATTTCTGCTATACCGCCTGCATTATCTGCGATAGGTCCGTAGGAGTCGACAGAGACAATGATTCCAGTCATTGAGAGCATTCCCATTGCTGCAATTGCAATGCCGTAGATTCCTCCAAAAGAGAAAGAGAGGAGAATGGAGATACAAATCACAGCCACAGGGAATGCAGTAGAGCGCATTCCACTGGAAAGGCCGGCAAGGACGTTTGTCGCAGGGCCAGTCATTGCTGCCTTGGCTATTAGCCTGGCATGTGGAGGATGTTTAGTCATCATGAAGATGACATCATCTTGACTCGTAGTGTAGTGTTCTGTTAGTAAGCCGATAATTATTGTCGCCACTAGTCCGACAAGAAGAGCTAGATAGAGAGCCATGTCACCAATCAAATACTTGATGACAAAATAGAATAGGATTGCAGAGATTATTCCAGTACCAAAGATACCATTGTTCAATGCCTGCTGAGGCTTCTTCTCCCAAATGCGGACAAATACTGTTCCAATGACAGAAGCAATTGCACCAACTGCACCAACTACTAGTGGAAGAATGATTCCGACTGTTCCTAAAGTCACAGCGCCGATTATCATGGTCGCGACAAGAGTAGCGATATAGGATTCAAAGAGGTCTGCACCCATTCCTGCAGTATCACCGACATTATCACCAACATTGTCTGCAATGACGGCTGGATTTCGCGGGTCATCTTCTGGGATTCCAGCCTCAAGCTTTCCGACAAGGTCTGCACCCACGTCCGCAGCTTTAGTAAAGATGCCTCCGCCAACTCTTGCAAAGAGTGCGACAGTTGAAGCACCAAAAGAGACGCCAAGAACAACTCTTGGGTCGGCAAAGAGGAAGTAGATTAGGCTCACACCAAGAAGGCCGAGCCCGACCACAGTAAGGCCCATTACAGCTCCACCCTTGAAAGCAACATCTAAAGCGTGAGGAAGTCCTTTCTTTGCGGCCTCAGCCATTCGCACATTAGCGCGGACAGCCATGTTCATGCCAATATATCCTGCAATTGCAGAAGCACCAGCACCAACGACGAAGGCGAATGCGGTCGGCAGTCCGAACACAAGACCAAGAAGGATTGCAAGAACAGAAACAACAAGTGAAATTGAATGATATTCGCGGGATAGGTAGGCCATAGCCCCGTCGTGGATTGCCTTTGCAATCTCTTTCATCTTATCTGTGCCTTCAGGTAACTTAAGTATGCTTGATGCCAAAAAGGCAGACGAGCCCAACGCGATTAGACCAGCGATAGGTGCCATAAAAATCAACAGTGTCGAATTCATTATTGTACTTCCTCCAAATAACCTTTATTTCTGAGTGTGATAATCCTCAAACCTTTGGACCGTGCCTGGGATTTCATCTCCCTGTCAAGTGTGCAAATTATTCCCCCTACTGACTCAGCAGCATCGAGAATAGCCTTATCACAGGGCTTTGTTCCTTTTACAATACGGGGATTCTTAAGCTTTACCACCTTGAGAGCGAGGCGGGCCTCAGGCTTGGTAGGCATGGATTCCAATTCCTCGATGACGCAGTCTACGAATACCGGCTCGTAGGGCTCGTTCAGTACCTCATCAAGTGCATCAAAAGGGTCAACCTTGTTTGCGTATGCCTCCAGAAGCAAAGAAGTGTCAAGAAAGACTTTGATCATCCCTAACCGTTAGCCTGGGAGGTTTTTAGGCTTTTCCAGCGAAGGAATTATATATAGGAACTTCTCAAAGAATAGATATGAGCATTTACAAAGACGCTATCATACTCGCCCTCGCGAGTACGAAGCCAGATAGTCCCCTAACCTTAGAGAAGCTCGTCGATAGGAGTAAGCGAGCAGCTAATGCGCTCGTTTCAGGGCAAGTGCTCATGAGGGATGAGTTTAAGACAGAGCTCCAGACACTGATAAGGAAGGAAGAGGTTTTCTTTGATGAGAAAAAAGGTTTTTGGATTAATGAAGCGAAAAATGCTAAGCACATCAAGGAATTGAGGGACCGTGCAAATAATCCACCGAAAAAAGAACCAGAAAGGGAAATCGCCACGGCTCTTGAGCTTTCAGATGAAGAAATAATTGTCCTAAAAGGTATGCACGGCCGCGGGATAGTGCCTGCGAGAACTCCAGCTCATATGTTTGTAGGTGAGAAAATCAAACCGCATGCTGCCACAAAAATACTGAAGGGCCTTGTAGTTAAAGGGTGGCTTGAAGGAATTAGAGGGAAAAGACCTGCCTTCAAGGAAAAGTCGCATAAGAAAGCTGAAGTCTCAGAGATAGTCCATTCCAATGGTCTTAACAAATAATCCCGTAGCCGACAAATCTCCATCTCTGGCCGATTCTCCGAGAAATAACTATTCTATCTTTTTCCACTGCGCAGACTGGAAGTTTTAAGCGGACATGGAACTTACCTTTTCCTGAGCCGGAGATGACTCCGACGGTTGTAGTTGTCCCTACCGCAAGCATGAGTGGTTCGCCAATTTTTATGGGTTGGACTTTTACTTCTTTTTCCAGACCGACGACACGTTCCATCAGATGGACTTCTAAATCGAATTCACCTTGAATAGGTGGGAGCTTGCCTGGTATACCAAGAACATTGCCAGAGAGATTGTCAGATTTGGTGAGTGAGGGATCGAGCTTTGTGCCTATTGCGATTGAG
>CAZHTU010000042.1:6234-6732 GCA_964535815.1 Candidatus Undinarchaeota archaeon | reverse complement strand
GCAATACTGGAAACTCCTTACTGCTCGCTTGCGCGGCCATGGGAATCAATTTCACAGCTTGTTGTCCTGAAGGACACGAATGCCAGAAAGAGTTTGTGGACAAGGTAAAAGACAAAATAGAATATAGGGTTGAACACGACCCGTCCAAGCTCAAAGACATGGATGTCATTTACACGGACGTGTGGATTTCGATGGGTATGGATGACGAGAAAGAAGACAGGATGAAAATCTTCCCGCCTTTCCAAATCAACCAGGAACTTGTCAACAGGCAAAAGGACGACGTAATTGTCATGCACTGCCTGCCTGCACACCGTGGTCTTGAAATCACAGATGAGGTCATTGACGGACCGCGCTCTGTGGTTCTTGACCAGGCCGAAAACCGCCTTCATGTCCAAAAAGGCATTATGATGCGGTTGATGAAGTAAAAAGTCAGAAGAGAAAGCTTTAAATTCTAAGGAGGACAAATCCTCCTACCGCACCGGTAGCCTAGTCTGGATA
>CAZHTU010000042.1:0-6224 GCA_964535815.1 Candidatus Undinarchaeota archaeon | reverse complement strand
ACGGAAGTGCCGACAAGTCGGCAAACCGTCGGCTCGCTGACGGAAACCATTATAAGAGCCCAAGACCACATGAGTTTACGCAAATGATGCACCGGTAGCCTAGTCTGGATAAGGCGCTGGCCTTCTAAGCCAGAAACCGAGGGTTCAAATCCCTCTCGGTGCACCACCACCCTTTTCCCTCGCTTCGCGAGTGCAAAAGCGTGGGCGGAAAAGAACTATTTCCAAATGGACAAAAAAGTAATCGTACAGGAGCTCAGGGACCTTGTGGGCAAGTTTGTGAAGGAACGCGAGTGGGAGAAATATCACACAGTAAAAGATCTAGCTGCGGACATCGCCATTGAAGCAGGCGAACTCCAAGAACTTTTTTTGTGGAAGACTCCTGAGCAGATAGATGAGATGCTGAAGGACGAGAATAAGATGGAGCAGATAAGGGACGAGTTGTCAGATATTTTTATGGGCGCTTTCAGTTTTGCCAACGCCTTGGACATTTCGGTGTCTGAAGCGATGTTCAAGAAGATGAAGAAGCATGCCAAGAAATATCCTGTCGAAAAGGTGAAGGGCTGCAACAAGAAGTGGGATGAGTATTGATTGGACAGTCGCTTAATCGAGCCAGGCGTAGCCCCTGCTCCGGTGCATGATCTCAGTCACTTTGACATCGGTTTCGACAATTGTATAGACAACACGGTAGTCGCCGACCCTCAGCCGGTAGAGGCTGGGATTGAAACTACCTATGAGTTTTTTGATGTCTGCAGTCGGCCGGGACCTGAATGGATCATCTTCGAGGTTTTTGAGGCGGCTCTTGATTCGTTTGATATCCTCGTCGCTCAGGCTTAGGAGCTGCTCTCGCGCGGATTCGGAGAGCAGGACACTATACTTTGTCAAGGGGGATGAACTCCTGGGTTTCTAGGATTTGTTTTTGCCGATCATAGAACGCTTGTCTCTTGGCGAGTTCGATTAGTCGTTGAAGGACGTCGTCGTAAGTCTCCTCTTTGTAGCCGACAAGCTTGAGTGCGTCGCGTGTGCTCTTTGATACAGGGATTGTTGTTAGGCTAGTCATTATAAGATACTTATAATTGTTATAAGTATTTAAAAGTTAGGGTTGTGTGGGGGTACGGAATTATTTTCAATATTGCAAATAAATAAATCCACCCGAGAGTAAGTTTTATAAGCCAGAATTGTCTTGGGAGAATTGTGATTAATAAATGGTAGCAGAATCAGTACCCATCGTCAGCGACACAGTTGTCAGTCTGCAAGCAGCCGTATTGAGCCTTTGGAGCTCTTTTGTGTCTGTTTTCCCTGGCATCATCGCCGCTGGTGTAATCACAGTAGTCGGATGGCTCGTCGGTAAGATTGTCGGCGGGATCGTCACAGAAGCATTTAGGAAAGCCAAATCAGACAAATGGCTTAAAGACCACGGAATACACGATGCGCTCGGCGGTATAGAGCTGGCGAAACTCATGGGCACGATCACAAAATGGTATGTGATTGTCGTGTTCCTGGGACAAGTCACAGCCTATATCAGGCTCCAAGCGCTCCAGATATTCCTTCAACAGCTTGTTGGTTATTTACCAGCACTGATTGGAGCATTCCTGGTGCTGATAGTTGGTCTCCTTATCGGTGAATATGCCAAGATTAATATCATGAAGGTAAAGTTCACATATAAGGACCTCATGGCAAGAGCCGCAAAGTTCCTCATTGTTTACTTTGCACTCGTCATTGGCCTTGAGACTGCCAACTTCAGCGTTGCTATCCTGAGGGACGCATTCAGAATTGGATTCACGGCCCTCGCAATTTCTGTGGCAATTGTCGTTGGTATCAGCTTAGGATTTGCTGTTAAGACTGACGCCGAAGCCTACTGGAAAAAGATGAAAAAGAAATAATGCGAACGGGGCCTTGCGGCCCCTTTCTCTTTTTTTACATGCTTAGAGGGTGTTCTCGAGGGGAGAACGAATGCTTATATAAAAACCTTGCGAAAGGTTTATATACTACTTATTCCACAGGGTACCAGATGGCCACCTATTCTGTCCTATACACAGACCCTAAAGGCAATCTTCTCGTGAGGGGCAATGCAAAAGTACGAACGAAGGTTACCGACGAAAAGGGCGAGCACATAGGAAGGGTTTTGGACTTGATTGGAAACGTCAAAGACCCATATATGCTGATAAGCAGCAAGAAGAGTGGCCTAAAGAAAGTAGTTTTGGAGGGATAAATGCCAGCTAAATGTCCAGATTGTGGATCTGATAAGCTTTTCAGGGATGAAAAACACGCCGAGATTGTCTGCAGAGGTTGCGGTTCGGTCGTTGAATCAAATATAGTCGACACGAGCCAGGAATGGCGCGCATTCGACTATGACCAGCGCGAGAAGCGCGAGAGAACAGGTTCGGTCATCACCATGACCAAACACGACAAGGGATTGACGACCATGATTGGTCGAAGTGGTTATTCTGACTTGTATCAACTCGCTCCCAAAAAGCGTGCGGAAATTTACAGACTGCGACGCTGGCAGCAGCAGATTTCGAGCGCTACTGAGCGCAATCTTAGATACGCACTGAGCGAACTGGACAGAATGTCTTCTTACCTCAATCTCCCCAAGAATGTTAAAGAGCAAGCAGCTATTGTTTATCGACAGGTAGTCGAGAAAGGATTAGTTAGAGGACGTTCAATGGAATCTGTCGTCTCTGCGGCTGTATACATTGCATGCAGAAAGTATAATGTTCCTAGAACTTTGGATGAGATTGCTGAGGCCTCAGGCCTTAAGAAAAGGGAAATTGGTAGGACTTACCGTTTTGTCACGCGTGAATTACAAATAAAGATGGTACCGACCAAGCCAGAAGAGTATGTACCGCGATTTGCAAGCGCACTCAATCTGTCCGGTTCAATCCAATCAAAGTCCATTGAGATATTGAAAGACGCAGGAGAGAAAGAACTTGTTTCAGGCCGCGGACCGACAGGTGTCGCTGCTGCTGCAATTTACATCGCTGCAACACTGGCAGGCGAGAGAAAGACACAGCGAGAAGTAGCAGAAGTTGCAGGTGTGACTGAAGTTACAATTAGAAACAGGTACAAAGAGCTTATTGATGAACTCGGCCTCGAGATAAATGAGGAAGAGGACCTTGAAAAGCAGAAAGAGATTGAAGCCATCAAAGCAGAATTGAAGGCGAAAGCAAAAGAGCGAATCAAAGCCGCGACATAATCTGCTTTAAGTCTTTCAAAGAGCAGTCTACCCTGAGCGCAGGCGAAGCCATGTGTGTTTTTGTGGCTTTGATTTTTGCACGCCTCAGTTTTGTTAATAGTTTATCAGTACTAGGTGCGCTCGTTTTGAGTTTGGATGCGACCTTGTGTATGTCATAGTAGAGTGAAGGACCTTCAGACTCTTCAAGAATCTGGTCAAAGAACTTCTGGACGCGCTTGTCATAGGAACGAGCTTTGCGCTTCGCGGCTTTGCAAAAGTCTCTATCAAAGAGTTTGCCAGTCCAGAGCGGTCCGGCTTCGCAATACTTGTTATCACAATGTTCACGCCCGTCAAGGTTGTGCTCGTGACATTTCTGGCAATAGTAGAATGGACCGAGCTGAGAGAGGCATTTGTCGGCCTTTGTTGCGCCTTTAGACACGCGAACAAATACGCGCAGATAGTGGTCGCTCGACTGAACTAGTACTGGTTCCATGGCCTTTTCATGGAGTGCAAGTGTTTTTGCAATCTTGCCGAGCAGGATTCGGAGCGCGACTTCGTGGACACAATCTCCTCTCCAGGTTTTGGCTCCATACAGTCTCTTCGCGGCTTTCGGATAGACGCCACAGAGGACAGCTGTATCTGTTGCCGTGACCATGAGGAACTTTTTAGCTGAGCGTGCGGCTGAATCTAAAAAAGGTGCTGGGGTTCCAAACGGGTCCAAGTCGACGACATCATATCTGCGTTCAGAGAGAAGGACATTGGCATCCTTGTGGCTCGCTTCAGCCTTGAGCTTAAGGCGCTCAATGTTTTGTTTTGCCAAATCGACTGCAACAGGGTTGTGGTCATTCAATGTTAATTGGCATCCAACTTCATTGGCATATCTTAATCCGCGGACACCAGAAGCAGCGAGAGCATCACAGACCTCAGGATTCTTGCATTCCGTGGTAAAGGCGTGTAAAGCGCACACTGACACAGTCCTGCAGAATTCCATTTGCGGGTTGTAGAAAACATCCGGACCCATTGAAGGGAAGTTCTCATCCTTGAAAGGTTCAAGGTCTGGCACCAATAAACGCGTCTTTCCTTCAATGACCTTGGTTAGTTGCATGATATTCCTTGAGACTAAAGTATTTATTAAGGTTAGGCGATAATATTACCATGGATATCTACCGTCTTCTGGACTTGATGGAGCGGCTGCTCAATCTCTACGGATATGAGACTGAAAGAGATGTAGGTATAGTCGGCGGAGGAGCGAACCTGACAGACCTGACGCAGGAAACTGCCCAGGGACCGGGACCTGCCGAAACACGCGAGCCACTAACCTATCAGGTTGATATCCTCGGGGAGAAGAGAGATATTGAAAGGCCTTACGGACGAGTTGTAGTGTTCTACAACCGCCGCGACGGTCCTTTGGAGATTAGTGATTTTACTCACGCAGGTACAGTACTTGAAGCAGCCATGGCCTACACAGGTTATTACCTGACAGTTACTGGTGCAAAGGAAGATGCAATAGCTTACGCACACAATAACGGTATTTCTATAATCACGCCAGAAAAGATTGAAGAGCTCATAGGAAAGGCCATGGTAGACAAGCCGTGGTGGCAGAGCGTCAATGCTTATCCAATCTACCTGACCTACCCTGAAATGATTGCAAAGCTGAAACACACTTATCAGAACTGGTTCCATAGGAATTGGAAGGTCTCAATGATTAAGGCCCAGGAACTTGCGTACTTACCTTATTGGAAGTGTGCATATTCCATAATGCAGCAGGAAGTGGATGAAGAGTATGACATCCAGGAGTTCAAGCAGGATTCAGGTATGATGGCAGTTAATGCCTATGATGGTATGATGGACCAATGGTGGGACTACGACCCTTTCAAAGACACAATGAGACATGGGAAAGGCCTGGTCACTACCGGACTAAGTATAATTGATGAGATTATCACCTCTTTCCCTGCGACACCAGGAAAGATAGAAAAACCAAAAGATATGCCTAAAGAGGCAAGATTTGAAGTCTATAAACCGGCATTGGAAAAGTATGAAGCCAAGATTGCTGCGACGCAATGGATAGCCTACATATACAATGTCGATCCGAAAACAGTTACAATACACTCGCTAGAATTAGTATACCTGCCGTGGTGGAGATTTAGGATAGATCACATGCCGTACATCCGAAGACCGTGGAACAAAACCGAATGGTTCACAGTCAAGATATCCGCGATTAATGGTGATGTCTTCGATCTTTGGAGACTTGTAGGTATGCAAAGAAATATTGTCTTCTACATGGCTGAGAAGTATCTGATAAACCTATTAGGCCGAAGGAAGATGGTGCGGGTCATGAACTGGATAACCTACAAGGTCTTCTGCAGGTTCTTCTTCTGGTATCTAGGAATAAAGCCCAGTGATAACTGGATTAAGGTATTATTCATCCTGCTCTTCTCATCGATGGTCTATGGTATGCTGGTCTTCAAGAGCGGACTAATGCTCTTAGTATTCATTGGATTCCTCTTCCTATTCATTGGACCTGGTTACGCCCTGCTTTACGTGCTCCAGGAATATTTGGAAGTGTATCCATGGGGTACCGAGTCTAAAGGAAATAAGATAGAAACTCCAGCATTGTTCGCAAAGATGGCTGCCAAGATACCTGATTCAAAGACCGCTGAGGACGGACGCGCAGCCAAGAACCTTGAGAGCATGAAGAAGGCAGGCCACCTTACTCAAAGTCAACAGAAGCGGCTCCAGAAGTACTGGAATAAAATGGCAGCAAAAGATGTGAAGGCGGTGAAGAAGTAATGGACATACACCAAATGATGGACTTGACCGAAGAGCTCCTTAGTATGTGGGGCTATGACGTCCAGCGCGGTGTAGGTGTCTTAGGTGGAGGGCCGACAACCGCTGAATTAGCCAAGGAGCCAGTCGAGATTAAGACAGAACAAAGAGCAGGACTTGTCTACGAGCTTGACATGCTTGGCGAGAAGAAGGATATAGAAAGACCATTTGGAAGAGTCGCAGTCCTATACAAGCGCGGCGGAGAGAAATTATCCAATATAGATAT
>CAZHTU010000041.1:0-6804 GCA_964535815.1 Candidatus Undinarchaeota archaeon | reverse complement strand
GCGCGCTCGAAGTCCAGGAGCGTGACTTTCTTTTTTTCACTGACTAGAATATGCTTGGGTGCCCAGCTGAGTTGGCCATGATCAATTCCCGCCTTATCTAATCTGTGACCCTGTTCGAGCGACTCTTTTACAATAGTCTTAATTTCTTCTTCATTGGCTTCAGGCAACCAGTCTTTGATCTCTTTTCCTGGAATGAACTCCATCAAGAGAATCTCATTTTCTTCATCGTACTCGATGAACTTCGGACCGACGTTGACCTTGTTAGCCTTTTGGAGCATCTCTGCTTCGGCTTTGAGCGTGGTTCCTTGAATCTTGCCTCTCAGAGTTTTGAGGCACACTATTCCTTCTGGAGTGCGGACCTTGAACAGGACACCTCTCCACCCTTTCTTTTCTGGTTCGCTTTCGCTCCAGGGAAGGGCTTCAAGGATTTTTGTCTTGAGGTTCATTTTCTCTAGCATTTGAAAAGAAAGTGGCGGGCGAGTAAAAGTTCAGTCCGCCCGTCAATCGTCATAGCGTAGATACGCTCGGTTTAAAGAAATTTCATCACTTGCTAGGAATTGGTCCTAAGCCTTTATATTTACTTCGCTACCAAAGATTCTAAGAATCCGAATATCTTTTCCACCACACGTTCGAGCACATTTGCTTTTTCTGCTTCAGTCTTGACCTGCTTAAGCTCGCGAACAATCTCCTCAGTCAAGGTCATCTTTATTGGTACTTCACCCTGCATTTGGATAGCTTCTAACTCGTACTCGGCAAACTCGCTGGCCATGCTCGCGTAGACATATGCTTTCATATAGTCCTCTTCGACTATTGCAGTTTGAGCACCATCGTAGTAGACATCAGGCCAGAATCCGAGTCCATTCATTTTCGCTTTTGCAATCTTTGCTTCGAGTCCATCGAGTGCCTCTATTGTTCTTTTTGGATTGGTCTTACTGTCAAATGAACTTGCGCGGACTTTTGCATTAATAGCGTCGTATCCTGCAGGGAAATACCAGCCCTTTGTTTCATGGGTTTCAATTCCATTGATTAAAGGGAAGGAACCAAACGTATCCTGATTGAGAATGAGTGCGGCCACGATTTCTTCGTTCGCTTCCATAGAAAGTTCATTAACGAGCATTGGGAGATCAGAACTGAATGTCAGGTTCCCTGGTTCGACGTGTTTCAAAAACTCTTCAGAAATATGAAGCCAACCTCGAATAAGATTGAGGTTGTAAGCAAAGACTTCAGGGTCGAGTTCTGCATCTCTGATACTGTCGAGCCTTTCGAGTGCCCAAACATATCTCTGCTGTGCCCCGACATGCCAATTGATTGTATCAATATTGTACCCTTCTGGAATCTTGATTAAATTGAGCTTTTGTTCGAGCACTTCAAACTCTTCATCAATAAAATATGACTGACCGAGCAGTTCAAGGTCCATATCTGTTTTGGCATCTGCCCATGCCAGAAATGCGTCATTTGCTCCGGCATATTCGTGTCCGTCACTCAGATATTCGCGGGCCTTTGCTAGTTCAGATTCATTGACATCAAGGTTCTCGGCCCAGTGTAGGAAATCTTCACCCATGTCTGTTAGTGGGCTTCGTTCCTGGCGCGGTTTCAAAACAACATCTTTAATCTCTTTTTCAGAAACAGACCTCTCGATACTGAAGACGATAGGTATGACTTCATCAATGTGATTTGCTTCGAACACTTCAAGGCCCCAGTGTTCCTGCGCATATTCTACTAAATCAATTACAACCGGCTCGCCGTACTGCACTCCGATTCCGCGGAGGATTTTTTTCTTAGGAATAGTCTGCAAAATCTTTGAGGTTTCAGAAGGAACAACAAGAATATTGACTCCATTCTCGCCTGCGGCCATTGCTTTTTCCAAGACGCCACTCACTCCGATTAAGTTTCCCTCAGCATCTATCGCTCCAGTGACAACTACGTCCTGCCTCGGCTTAACTCCCTGTAATTCACCTAGTACTCCGAGGGCCATGGCCGCACCGGCCGATTGACCTTCGACTAATTCAACATCAGCATTGAATGTGAATATGATATCTCTTTGACCAAGCTTCTGTCCGGTTGTTCGAAGTGCATAATCCACAGCTTGGCGTTCTGAGAGTTGAGTATCTATTCCTGTAAATGGAAGTGAGCTCAAAAGAAGACGACCTTTTCCAGGAACAATCTCAACATCCATGCCGAGTAATCGTCCGTATCCTTCGTGGTCTATGGCCACGACTTTCAATGGCGTGAGTGCGTTAGCTGACCCAATCAGCAACAACAATAAAAACCAATACTTGGTCTGCATCTTACCTCGTAATTGTGGCGCCTTTCACAATCTCATAGAGTTCTTTTGCTTTGCCTTTCTCGAAATGTTTACGGATGGGTTTGACCATATCATTTATTGAGACTGAAACAGCGTTCTTCAGGTCGAGTGGGTGCAAGCCTTTTGCATAAACCTTTTTGAGTTCTTCGTAGGACTTAACCTCAAGTTCCCCGCCGTACTTGGTCGGCCTGACGATGTTAAGTTTGCCAAACTTCGGGAAGATTAAGTATTCACACAATTCCATTATTGGATTGTCTTCTGCTGTTCCAGAAGGGCAGTGTGCGGCTTTAATCTTGGCCTGAATATCCTCTTCAGAATCGTGAATGTAGATGCCAGACATTGGCTTAGATTTGGACATCTTTGCTTCCATGATGTTCATCTTCTGTGAGCCTTGGAGACCTAGAATTAAATGGTGATGCATGCACACAGGGGCCCACTTGCCTATTTTGGGTCCTACTTCTCTCGACAAAATTGTACATTTTCTCTGGTCCATTCCCAATTGACAAATATCTGCCTCCAGGTAGAATGGGTCAGCGGCCTGCATGGCCGGATACAAAATCTGAGAAGCATACTGCATCTCTGAATCCTTGCGGCCCATAATCTGTGAACAGCGGGTCATGCGTGCGATGGAATTCTTCTTTGCAATCTCGATTACAAGTTTCCAGTATTCTGGATCTTTAACATTCTCAGACGCCCAACAGACTTCAGTCTTCTTGATGTCAACACCACACGCTTTCCAGCCTTCAATAAAGTACTTTCCAGCCTGTTGAATTAAATCCAAATCCCCATTGAACTTGTTATTGAGCCAGGCAAACCAATCCGCAACAAAAAGCTTGAAATGAACCTTCGCATCGATGAAATCCTGTATCTTCATGGCCCTCATAGGTCCGCTTGCCAGATGTAAAATCCCAGACGGTTCAAACCCGTCGTAGGCTACTGGTTTCTTTTTTGTCTCCAGGAGTTTTCTCAAATCAGCTACTGTGATGACCTCTTCTATCGGTGCTCGTGTCAATAACTCAATACGCTTTTCGATGTCCATAACCAAAAGAGTTAAATTATCCTCTGTTATATCGTTTGTGGTAAAAACATGAGAATAGCAGTACCCATCACTGGTTCGACACCTGAACAAGCCTTACAACAAATAGAGAAGGCGGCGACCTTCGGAGCGAATATAGCCGAACTCCGTCTGGACTTCGGTCTGAGAGATGTAAAGGAAGTTATCAAGTTCTCCCCGCTTCAGACTATTGTCTCATGTCGCCCGGACTGGGCGTATGGTCAGTATCTGGGAAGCGAGCTGGAGCGTGTTCGTCTTTTCCGCAATGGTTTGAAGGCTGGAGCAGATTTCATCGAACTCCAGAATGAGATGGCTCCGCGCTATCTCGACTACTTACTTGAGAAGAGCAAAGAATCCTCTGCAGTGATAATCCGAACAAAACATTTCGAGGAGATGCCGACTGTGAATGAACTGGTCGAAGCTCGGAACGAGACTAGAGCAGATATTGGTAAGATAGCACCCGTAGCCAATAACCATTCCGAAGCCGTGAGGGCCCTGAAAGCCCTCCAGAAGTTTGACGAATGGGACGGACTATCTATCTTCTTCGCCCGCGGTTCGGCTGGAAGAATCACCCGCTTCCTTTCTGAGACGTACGGTTCCTATCTGACTTATGCCTACCTTGATTCTCCGCTTGCTCCTGGACAAATCGGTATCAAAGAGCTGAACAAGGTTAAATCCTTGCTTAAGAAGGTCAAGCTCGACACCAAACACCTTATAGCACTCGAAGCCAAAATAGACAAGAGGTTGAAATGAGGATTGTCATATCTCTTGGTGGTTCAGTATTCATGCCAGATGTTAAAGTAGAACGTATCCTAGAGTACGCCAATTATCTTAAGACGCTCAAGGAAGAGCATAAGATTTACGTGGTCGTGGGTTCAGGAAAATTGGCCAAGAAGTATATCGAGGCCTACCGCGAGCTCGGTGCAACAGAAGAACAATGTGACCATATGGGGATAGACTTCACCCACTTGAATGCCCAATTATTAGCAGCATGCCTTAATACAAGAGTTGCCAAAAAGATTGACGAAATCACGATAGGCGGAGTGATGGGTGGAACTGTCCCAGGCCAAACAACAGATGCAGTCGGTGCAATGCTTTCTGAGCGCGTAAACGCAGACCTCTATATCATTGCAACAAATGTTAATGGTGTCTATGACAAGGACCCGAAGTACTTCAAATCCGCGAAGAGATTTGAAGAGATGAAGGGAAAAGAATTAGTCAAACTCATAGGTTCAGACTATATGGCAGGGGCAAAAAAGATTGTCGACCCTGTCGCAGCAAAGGTAATCGCAAGGATGAATATTCCTACGGTCGTACTAGATGGTACGAAAACTTCGAATATCCAAAAGGCAATCGACAGCAAAAAGGTCGGCACACTTATTCGGTAGGCTCAGAAAAGATTTCACCAGTGAATTTGTAAATCTTTGCATCCCCAGACTTCCAGAAATCCAATGGCAATCCTGCCTTCTGACAGGTGTGGCTTAAGAATTCTTCTTTATCCCACTTCCACTCTATTGGCACTTGTGGCAGTAACAGGCCTTTATTGAATCCTGATTCAACAATCAATCCGTGTTTCCCAATCTCAATCTTCGAAGGATACTCTTCCGGTGAATCAACCTCAATCAATTCAGGTTTGGAAAGGACGGTAACCTCAACCCTCAAGTCATCGAGCTCTTCAATCCTGACAGGCGGAAACCTCGGGTCCCTCAATGCCGCGGAAATAGAAACATCCAATAATGCATCAATCAGGGGCTTGATAGGTTCAGGATATCCAATACACCCCCTCAAGTCACCAGTCTTGGTGTGCAAGGTCACAAAGACGCCTAATTCTTCCTTGAATTCTTTTGGACACTCAGGTTCGTACTTCTCACCTTTCAGTATAGCTTTGATATTTTCCCTAGCTATCTTCAGCAATAAGTTTCCTTGTTCAGGATTCATTCCAGCTTTTCTGCTCTCAAGTCGATTAAATCATTGACATCAGGACCAGTCCTGACAAGTGTTACTGGCACTTTGAGTTCAGTCTCGACTTTATCAATAAAGTCTTTAACTTTTTGCGAGAGCTCATCATACTTTTTGCATCCCATGATGCTCTTGTCAAGATAGTCAGTACACGTCAAAGCTATTTGTGTCGCACCATTCAGCATTACTGTGTACTTAGCCAAATCGAAATTAAATGGCGAGATTCGTCGCGGACGACCAGTTACAGTACCGAATTCCTGGATTCCGAGTCTTTCAGCTTCTTCTTGAGACATCTCTCCTGGAAGCGGGCCTTCACCCACGCGGGAATGGAAAGACTTCAAAACAATAATCACATCATCTATTTTGGTCGGGCCAATCCCGACATCCATAGCAAACGCACTTGCTGTCGTATCTTTTGATGTGACAAATGGGTAGACTGACCCGTAGAATAGCGACAAGAGTGAACCCTGTGTTCCTTCAATCAGGACATTCTCGCCTGCGTCAATCCTGGTGTTGACTTCGAGTGGGACGTCCTTGATGTACTCTTCCAACTCAGGGATATCTTGTGCTAGTTGGATAGAACGATACGCTCTATCTGCGTTCGCCGGACCACAACCAGTTCCAGTTGTTCCAATCTTCCCTTTCAAATCAGGTTTAGTATCTCTCTCTTTGTGATCAGCAGTGATAATTGCGCATCTCTTGTCTATGAAGGCACGTCCTTTAGTAGAAGTCAAATCAATCTCCTTCATGAAGACTTCAGGGTCAACAAGTGTCCCTGCCCCAACGTAGAGGTTTGCAGTTTCCTGGATGAATCCACATGGAATCATCCTTAATCCATATTTCTTTCCATTATGCCAGACTGTGTGTCCGGCATTCGGTCCTACTCCGCCGCGTGCGATAGTTTTTGGCTTATCATTTAAAGCTAAATAAGCAACAACTGCGCCTTTTCCTTCGTCACCGTGCTGTCCACCGACAATGATACTTACTGGCATGTCTATTCCTCCTCTTCCTCTTCTTTTTCGGGTTCAGGTACTTTCTTCCCTTCGGTATTAATTTCTCCAGCTCGAATCTGTTCTGAAGATATCGGATTCTCATCTTCACCCTCGACTAGGTCAACTTCGATGACTCTTAGCGGGCGTAAAGCGACTTTCATTCGCTCTTCATTGAGCTTCAATGAATTTTCTTTGGTCTTGGATGTGCAGAAAATAGCTTCAAGGTCACTTGCCTTTGTGGCAGGCCCGAAGATATCGTTTATCTCTTCGATTGTGGCTCGGTCCAGATACCCTGCCGAATAGAGATAATCCTTGAGTGCTTTTTTCCTCTCCTCAAAATGCTGGACTTTATCTGCAAGAGGCAAGCTCTTTGCAAAACTGTCCGAAGTTATTCCGACAAAAACAGTGTCGGCTTGTTCAAAGACCTTATCAAGAAATCTCTTATGGCCCTTGTGTAGGTGGTCGAAAGTTCCCCCAATACATGCTTTCATGGC
>CAZHTU010000040.1:0-6812 GCA_964535815.1 Candidatus Undinarchaeota archaeon | reverse complement strand
ATATAGTAATAGGCGCCAGGTACACAAAAGGCGGAAAGATGAACCTCTG
Organism: Candidatus Undinarchaeota archaeon; assembly: GCA_964535815.1. Classification (GTDB taxonomy): domain Archaea; phylum Undinarchaeota; class CAZHTU01; order CAZHTU01; family CAZHTU01; genus CAZHTU01. The sequence goes on along the minus strand of CAZHTU010000040.1, from coordinate 6,763 downwards.
TTGGTACCGAAAAATGGTGAGTAAGGGGGCCAACACACTTGTCCAGAACATTCTAGGAATTCCTGTACCTGATGTAACCTCAGGTTACAGGGCATACAATAGGAAAATACTCAAGACACTGAGAAAACACAGCATTTCTTCAAAAGGATATGTCTTCCTTACTGAGATTCTCTTCTACGCTCTCAAAGATGGTGCGAAAGTGACAGAAGTCCCGATAATCTTCAATGAGCGGCAGATAGGAAACTCCAAACTGACGAAGTTTGAGATGGTCTTATTCTTCTACCGAGTGGGTAGACTGCGTTTGAAATCCCTAAAAGATTAGACTCTGAACAATCAGAGTAGGTGTTCGACTTCCTTTCTCCGTTTGCTTGGACCTTTCAAATCCTTGAGTGTCCGAATCATCGGTGGGAACGTGGTCTTCAAGACCTCTAAAATACTATTGATATTTGTCTTGAGCTCGTCCAAATCTTTTCCAAGCTCTTCTTCTTTCTTATTGTTTTTCGTGTCCGTGTGTTTTTGTTTGATGCCTTCAACTTCTGTGAGTATTTTTTCAAGCTTTCCACTGTTCTTCATGAGAGTATTAAGCTTCTCATCTAATGCCATCATACGCACCTCAATTTCCTGCTTGAACTCGTCGCTTACTTGAGCTGCTTGTGCTAATTGTTCCTGCTGTTGTGGCTGTGCTTGCACCTCGGCGGATTCACTGAATTTACCTTCTAATTCTTCAGGTGACATATCCCATGGGGATTCTTCAGGCGCAGGTGCGCCTGCAGGAGGTGTTGAAGCTGCGGGTTCAGACTGCACTGGTGCAGGGGGTTGTGCTTCAGGTTGAGGCTGTTGAGCGAACTGTTGAGTTCCTGTCTCTTCTTTAGGGAACTCAGCCTGAGCACCTGGGAACTCTTGCGGTGTTCCTTGTGCAGAAAACGGTTCTTGAGTCTGGCCAAATGCCGGCTGTCCCTCTGCTGGAGCTTGTTTGGTTTGCCAGGGTGGTGCTTCTGCTGGAGGCTTTGGCGCACCATCTAAGCCTAATACTCCAATCTTGGCTTTCGCCTGGTCTAAAGCGCGTGCTACTTCTTCAGGTTTGTAACCTTCGTCCCCTAATCTAGCCTTGATTACATCTTCAGGAGTTCCAGTCTTGAGCATGCCCTCTACTTCAGCTACCGGAGCTGGCCTCTCGTCCTTACCAGAAAATAATTCAGATGCATTGGGCAGTTTCATTCTTTCTTTTCCTCTTTCTTTTTCTCTGTGTCTTTCTTAGGTATCTTCTCTTTTTCTTCTTTTGCTTCGCCCTTGGAACCACCAAGCATCTCTATTGCCAATAATGCATCGTCTAGTTCTGTGCCTTCCTTAGGAGCAGCACTGGCCACAAAGCTCTTTATCTTGGCCATTTCTACCCTGGAAGGCATGGCTTCTGCTTTTTCCTTAATCAAATTGAGTGTCTTTTCCATCATCTCGATTTTGTCCAATCCTGCTTTCTCCTCGACGTTCTTGATTCTCTCCAATATTTCATCTCTTAGCTTGACAAAATTCTCATTCATGTTGTTGATTGTTTGCTTTTGATTCATATTTTCCTGCTCGTTCAGTCGCACACGGCGGTCTATATCATTCACCCTACGCACAATCTCATTGATTACCTTCTGTTGTTCCTCAAAAGGGTTTGATTGACCGTCTTGGGGCTGGGAGAAGATGGGCATGGAAAAGATAAAACTTAATATACTTTATAAACTTTGCTAGATTCGTATGGCCGAAGACAAAAAGAAGGTTTTTGAGTACGATATCAAAAAGGAAGGCGATGAGCGTATCCTTTCTGTTAATTGTCTAGGCTCGCCTTATGGCTCCTCAATTGAGCAGAGTGAGGAGGTCATGGCCCGCATCTTCGACGACTTCGTCGAAGTCGGGAGAGTAGACAGGATATTCTTGTCTGAGGCCTATGAGAATGAGTACGGCCTCGAAGACACGCGCATGCTTCGCGAGATTGCTACTCTGATTGAGGACATAATCGACAATAAAAAGCTAATCTCCTACGCTAATTTTGGCAAAGGTGCAGGATGTCAAAAGTGCTATCCGCAACGCGCATACCTTGTCCAGAAACTTCTCTTAGGACAATTACGCCGCGACCCATTGGGTGCTTATGTTGCAGTCAATAATGCGGTAGCCAAGGAAAAATTGAATATCAAGAAATGGGCCACACCACGGTGTAAAGAATGTTCAAAACACTATCTTGATAACGTCCTCCTGGCCCTGAAGAAGATGATGGAGAAGACTGAGCTGATTCAGAAGGCAAAAATCTACCCACAAAAACTTATCCCTGGAAATCGCGAACTCTACGAAGAATTATTCAGTCCTATCATCCGACCAAACTTTACGCTCACCAGATATATGGCCATGCCTCCTGCTGACGGTAAATTAGTAGACAACTACACGATTGGCGACGGCATTCAGGTCCGCATCTTCCGTTTGCCAGGAAAGGTTGAGTACTTCTACCATGTCATCCCTCCTGAATTCCAACTCCCACAGCAACAGTACTTTGTTTTAGGTGCTGCAAGAAAAATAATGGCCGGACACAAACCAATCGCGTCTGAATTCTCTGACCGCACTCGCGACTATTTTGAGCGCGTTGGTTTTGACTTGATTACAGAAATTGCAGGTCAGTGGAAGATAGAGCTAAGCAAGGAGGAAAGGAAACGCCTTGCCAAGATTCTCGTCAGGTACACTGCAGGTCTTGGAATTCTTGAAATATTCCTCGCAGATGAAGAGCTTCAGGATGTCTACATGAATGCGCCTATCGGCGAATACCCGGTTCGACTATTACACGGTAAATGGTTGGAGTGTGACACCAATATCATCCCGACACGCGAAGATGCCGAGTCTCTTGCGGCAAGGTTCAGGATGGAATCAGGACGTCCATTGGACGAAGCGAATCCTGTATTGGACACAGAAGCCTCAGTTCCAGAAGGCCGCGCACGTGTCGCAGCGATAACTAGAACATTAAGTCCGGAGGGCCTCGCTTTTGTCTTCAGAAGACACAGGGACAAACCCTGGACCTATCCTCTGTTTATTGATAATAAGTATATCTCACCCTTGTTCGCGGGTGTGATGAGTTTCATTGTTGACGGTGGACGCTCAATGCTTTTCGCAGGACCGCGCTCCTCAGGAAAAACATCACTTCTCAGTGCAACACTGATGGAAATTATGCGTAAGTATCGTATCTTGACAGTAGAAGACACGCTGGAATTACCAAACGAACAGATGCGAAAGCTTGGATATAACATGATTTCCATGAAGGTTCAATCAGCCATTTCTCCATTAGCTTCAGAACTTCCAGCAGACATGGGTATCCGTACGGCCCTAAGACTCGGTGATTCCTGCCTGATTGTAGGTGAGGTCAGGTCTAAAGAAGCCAAGGCACTTTACGAAGCCATGAGAGTCGGAGCTCTGAGCAATGTTGTTGCAGGCACGATTCACGGTGATGATCCGCACGGGGTATTTGACCGTGTGGTCAACGACCTTGGTGTCGCTCCTACTTCATTCAAAGCTACTGATTTAATAGTCATGCCTACACCAGTCAGAAGTCCGGACGGCCTCCACAGATATCGCAGGGTAGTCTATGTGACTGAAATACGCAAGGACTGGGTTGAAGACCCCTTAAAGGAGGATGGCTTCAAAGACCTGTTCCAGTACAATGCAGATAAAGATATCCTCGAACCTACAGATACTCTCTTGAATGGGGAATCAGATGTCCTCAACAGAATAGGTGGACGAATCAAGGGCTGGTCTGGAAATTGGGACAAGATATTTGACAATATCAAATTAAGGGCTAAAACAAAAGTGGCTCACGTCGATTACGCTCGAAAGTACAATATGCCTGAAATTATGGAGGCTGAGTTCTATGTCCAGTCTATGGACTATTTCCACATCTTCTCTGAACAAGTAGCAGATGAGTTCGGAGAGCTTGTGAGCGACGAGATTTACAAACGTTGGGAAGAATGGCTGAAAGAAAGGATAAAGGGCAGGCAGGAACCGACAAAAAAAGCAACCTCTTAGATTCTATTCTTAAGAGGGTCTACAAGGTCAAGCAAGAGCCCAAAAAACCAGTGGGAGAAGAAGACTATGTCAGAGCTTCTCTTATTGACCGTGATGAGGTCCGACGTGTTCTTCAGAAAGCTACACCTGAAGTCAAGCTCCCTGAATCTGAAGAGAAGAAGAATATCTTCGAGCTAGTTCAGAGCCAGGAGTACAAGCACTTCAAGACTGAAGAGGAAGAGTTAAGGCTAATCAAGACTGGTTTTGAGAAAGCATGTAGGTTCACAGGAAAGTACGCTCAGATTAAGCCAGACCCCAAGACCCAGAAGAAACTTGAAGACGCTATTGAGTTTTTATGGCTCAATGTCACTCCACCTCAAATACTCGGTCTCGCACTCTTCGTTATGTTTGGGATGTTCCTGATTGGAGCATTCTTAATGGTTTCTGGTCTTGTCTGTGCTCCACTAGCGTTTGTTCTGATATTGATGGGTTTTGGAGCATTCTTCATGGTCCCCAAATATCCAATCCAATTAGCTGAGCAAAAACAGATGCGCGCGATAGGAGAGATGCCAATCGTCCTCCTCTATTTAATCATGTACCTTCGCAATAATCCAGTTCTTGAGGGTGCTATTCAATTTGCTGCCGTCCACCTAGAAGGTCCGATAGCAATGGACTTCCGCAAGCTTCTCTGGGATGTGCAGAATCGCAAGTATCTGAGCATGTCAGATGCCATGTACAAGTATTCTTACTTGTGGTCCAAGCGCTCCAAAGAGTTCTCTGAAGCTCTCCGACTTCTTTTTGCATCAAGTCTTGAGAAGGAAGAGTTGAGGCGAAACTCTATGCTTAATCAAGCAATTGACGTGATGATGGGTGGAACGACAGAACTAATGAGGCATTACACTGCAAGCCTGAAAATGCCTATGAATGTTTTGCATGCACTTGGAATCATGTTACCAGTAATGGGACTGGTCATGTTCCCGATGGTTGTCATGTTCATGTCTGATGTCATTACTACTGGCTCATTAGCATTTGCCTATGATGTTCTCCTTGCAATTGTTGTATATGGATACTCAGTCCAGATTATGGCATCGCGTCCTGCTACAGGAGGCGCAGTAGATGTTCCAACTGGTGCAAGAGGACTGCCGAAGCCCGGGTGCTACTTACTCACAATGGGCGACCGAGAGATTCATATTCCTATGCTTCCAGTGGCTCTTGCAGTCTCACTTCCATTCCTACTCTACGGCATTACTTACTTGATGAATCCTCGCCCACCAGAAGACTTCACCATGGATCTCATGTACCGCACGCTCTCTATCCTATGGGGACTCACTGCCTTTGTCTACATCTATTTCAAATATACAACAATCCAAAAACTGAAGATACGCAAATCGATGACCAAACTTGAGAGCGAGTTTGGTGCATCTCTATTCGAGCTCGGGAACCGCCTCATGTCTGGCCTCCCGATCGAAGTTGCCCTTGGCAAAGCGAGCGAGACTATCAAAGGCACTGAAGTATCTAACTTATTCACCCAGATAAACCAGAACATGACCAATCTTGGACTAACTTTTGAAAAGGCCCTATTTGACCCAGAGTTCGGTGCTATGAAAAATTATCCTTCCGGCCTTGTAAGGAGCATCATGCTTGTATTAGTAGAGTCCTCGAAGAAAGGAGTAAAGTCAGTGGCACACTCAATGCTCGCAATCTCACGCTACCTCAAATCGATGCACAATATCGAAGAGGAAATCATGTCAGGTCTAGGTGAAACAGCAGGAACCATGCGCTTCCAGGGCTTATTCCTTGCTCCGGTAATCTGCGGTGTCGTTGTCGGCCTCGGAGTAATGATAATGCAAATCCTTATCGGCCTAAGGACAAAAGTCTCGACCTTCGGCGCTGGAGCTGCCGCAGGTGCTGAAGTAGGAATGGACGTTCTCGGTGGCGGCTTCCTGGGAGTCCCATCAACTTCACCTGAAATCTTCCAATTAGTAATAGGCATCTACATGTTCGAGGTTTGTCTAATCCTCACCAACCTATCCGGCCAAATCTATTACGGAAAAGACCAAATCTCCATCCGCAATTCAATAGCAGGCGCGATAATTATGGCCACCATTCTCTACTCGGCAGCTGTACTAGGAAGCGGCGGGATATTCTCAGGACTCACAGGCACAATCACTTCTTGACTCATAGCCCAACAAAACACCAACTTTTATATCCTCCAGTCACTTACAGAAAAATGAAAATGAATCGAAAAGGGCAGGGCCTCAGCATCAATGTCGTAATCATCGTAGCTATCGGCCTATCAGTCCTTCTCTTCGTCGGAACCTTCCTTTCGGGAGGATTCAAATCCATGAGTGAAAAAATCACAACTTTCGGCCGCGAGAGCACACAAGCCGAGACAAGCGGAAAGTTCGTCCGCTGTAATACTATTTGTTCTGCTTGGGTTGCGCAGGGATGCGAGGGAAGCATCGCAACAGGCGATATCCAGGCAGCGTGTTGTGAAAAGGGAGATACAGGATACCCTGACGATTGCAAAGGACGAGTTAATATAGAAAACAAGTGCGGCTGTTCTTAGCCCCCCTCGAAAATAAAAAGGTTTTTAAACCCTAGGCACTTCTATGCAATCCATGAAAGCTCAAGGTATGAGTATAGGAGTTGTTATCACCGCAGCCCTTGCAGTCATGGTCCTTCTCATGGTAGGTGGATTCATGTCCGGCGGTTTCGGCGCAATGACCAGCAAGATTAC
>CAZHTU010000039.1:0-6848 GCA_964535815.1 Candidatus Undinarchaeota archaeon | reverse complement strand
ACTATAGTAAAGTTATTGAACTAGGTGCAGGGAGTGCTGCAGTCTATTACAACCGCGGTGATTGTTATGGCGAGTTGGGAGAATATGCTACCTCTTTACCTGACTTTGATAAAGCTATTGAACTCAACCCGGAATATCTCATGGCATATATCTCCAGAGGAAGCGTTTATGGTCTACTAGACGACTATTCAAAGGCAATATCTGACGCTAACAAAGCCATCGAGCTCGACCCGACTTCTGCTTTAGCATATATGAACCGAGCAAATGCTTATTCGAACATGGGCGGAGAATCCTATATGGCAGGGGAAAAAGCCAAAGCAACAGAAGAATACAACAAAGCGATAGTAGATTACACAAAAGTCATAGAATTATCACCTAATTACGCTGATGCATACTACAACCGGGGAACCACTTATTATAATAGGGACCTGGGTGACATGACCATGGCACAGCCTGACTTTAATAAGGTAGAAGAATTAGGCGGAAGAACCTTTACAAAACCTGAACAGGTAGTTGGATTCACAGCCAAAGAATTCCCATCTTACCCACGACCAGGAGCTTCAAGCTCTTCCTCAGGCTCGTCCTCAGGATACAGCAGTGAGATTTTCTCTTCGGCTATGTCCATGCCTAGCTGGTCTAATAGGGTGTACACGACGCCTACGTATAGTTGGTAGTGTGTATATGAGCGAGGCCGTTAACAACTCACTCGTAAAACCTGGTCTTCCAGGAGAACCCGCTAGCATGACTATAGTTCCTGTTGGACTGGAACTCTTTCCATTTCTTCCTGACATTACGATTGTTGAACACGAGCCAGACCTCTCGTTCAGTCTTTGTGAGGTCATACTGGTCCACTCGCCGTCCGGTTTTATCTATGCCAGTTGACACGACCAGCCTGTTCAGTGAACGGTTAGTGTTATCAATCAAACGCCACTCTGAGAGACGCTTTCGGAGACGTTCGGGGCGTATGTCGATGATCTCTGCTAGATCATCTCTTGTCTGCTGACCGTTATGGAAGAGATACCCAAGCACCTTGAAGAAGTGAGGAGGGTCTTCATTCAGGAGGACTTTTCTCTTGTTTCCATACCCATACTTATTCAAGTAACCAGGCAGTTCCAGGTACGCGCGCACATTGAATTTTAGAGGAGACTTCTTCAGGGTGAAGAAATATAACGTTTTGCTGCCAGACGCTCGCTTTTTGTACCTCATTTGTTTGCCGGTGAGCGCAGTCTGCATGACCTCTTCTAAAGTGTACCTACTGAACGTAGTGAGGTATCCTGCATTCTCCTGAGAGTACCCGACCGATAACGCAGGAGCAGTGACCGCTCCACCAGTCAGTTGAGCTGCTTCTCGTGAAGTGACTGCCCACGGCACAGACTTCATTGCTCTTCTGAATTCAGCCACACTCTCTGTTACCTCTCTGCGCGCAATGAACTCATACTTTCTGATGGCTTTGAGGGCTAGTTGACTAAATATTTGGTCTCTACAGAGATATACATAGAGCGCTAATCTTTTTTCACTGGGGGTGCAGTCACCAAGGACGGCGCGGATGGTCCGGAGATAGTCATCTAGCACACTGGAGGTAATGCTTAAGTCTTTTTGGATATGCAGCTTAAGCGCCTCCCTTCCTTTAGACTTATACTTGTCTGCAAGAGCGAGAATCTTTTGACAGATTTTGTAAGCAAGAGCAACAGATGCTTTTCTTAGCGATCCCATACTGATTTGCTATTGGTCTTAGGAGTATATAGTTGTTTTTGTGGAACTGTTGGGTGAGCGAGGCCGTTAAGCCTCCGACCAAGTGCGCACATATCCGTACCAAAGTGTTGGTGCGGGGGAAGGGATTCGAACCCTCGCAAGCGCTAAGCTACTAGGCCCTCAACCTAGCTCCTTTGGCCTGACTCGGACACCCCCGCACAGGGTACCTAAGTAAGTGGTGTAATATTAAGAAGTGATTTATTATACTTTTCCCTGAGCGAAGGTTTTATCCTTGCAATACTAAGTGAACAACGGGAAACGACACAATCTAACGTGAGAGCGGCCTGTCACGGAACTTGTAGAGCTCTTTTGCATATCTCATCCTGCCCGAAGCAGGGTACAGCCTATTTTCCCAAGGGTAAGGTTCAACTTCATCAATGCCCTCTGGCATCTTTATGTCTAATTTTTCGCGTGTGTACGCTTCGACCGTCGTCAGCTCATCTTTATCCCTCAGGTTACCTTTGATGTGGCCGTGGTTTTGGCTCAGCCAGCTAGTGAGGTACATATAGTTGTACGGTTTCACACTCATGCAGACCGGTGTCAAGGTGTGCACACACTTTACCTGCTCAGTGAAGATAATCGCTTCAGGCCGCAATCGTGCCCATGCCGGTCTGAAGTCGTAGACGATATCACTATTGTAGTATTGAGGGATGTCAAGTGTGCTCGGACCTGGCCAGGAAGCGAATAGCATCCTGTTGTCTTTGTAGCGTAGTATGTTCTCGATATGGTCACACGAGTACTTCAAAGAATTCTTAAGGCCAAATCTTTTCTTTCTGCGTTCAAAGAACGGTAGGAACCTTTTGCAGATAGGTAAACGATAGCTATCTTTTTCAAAAGCATGGACTGAAATCCCCTCTAACGCGAGCAGGTAGGCCGTGAGTCCGCTACCGGTACCTGGTTCAACGACCTTGAGAGGTATATTCTTTTGCTCAGCTACCTCTTTAAATATATGTGCAATTCGTGCAATCTCAAGATGTCTTGGTGCCCAGTGCGAGACGACACTCGGCCATTCGCTCTCATCTTCCCTAGCTAACTCTTCATGCACCCATTTCGGCACGTTGAACGTCTTCATAAAACAGATATGTGTTAGTATCTTTATCTAACTTACTACTTATGTGCAAAGCCGGAAGTCAAGTACTTTTTATCTTTCTTTATTTTCGTCGTGTGGTTAAACACCGCGAGCCGTGAGCTTGTGCACGACAGGTTCAATATAGTCCTCAAGGGACTCGGCCTTTTCAAAGCTGAGATGCTCCTTGAATCTGCCAAGAGCAATTTCGAGTTCGTCGAGAGAAGTGACAATTGTGTGTGCGGATTCGTTAATCATGAGATTTACGAAGGCCTTTTCGTTTTCTCCGGCCTTGCGGAAGTCTGTACGGATGCCAATAACTGGCTTTTTTTGGCTGAAAAGGTAGCCAATCTCCCAGGCTGTGCCTGAATCCACATCAGGCCCGTCGAGAACCGCGATACCAATGTCGCAGTTGTCGAGCTCCTCAAGGTTGGCGTCGAAGATAAATTGGTTGCCGCTTTTATGGCCATTTAGTTCGTGCTGGTCTGTAACATCCCAGGGCCAGACAGGTTCGATTCCGGTTTTGGCAACCACTTCCTTGACGCGCCGGCAGAACGAACGTTCACCCAGTGTAAACAATGGACCAGCGATGTACGCGCGCATTTGAACTTTTCGGACCCCCACACTTGGGATGCAGTAAGTAGTATATAGTGTTTTGTGATTTGAGCAGTTATTTGCAATATGGCAAAGAATCAGTACTAGACTGTAGGCTTACCAAAGATAAAGTCGGCCCATTGATGCTTGCAGTTGGTGTTTAATCTTTGGAGGCGGACCTTATACTTATTCAGCAGCTCATCCTGCAGGGAGTACTCGTACAGGGCCTTCATTACATCCACTATATCATTATGTGAGCTGGTGGTGTAGAGTTGTTGGATTCTATCCCGGGTATCTTTAGGGATGCTCCATCGCCCTTCCCTATCCTCGACGAACTCACATAGTATCCCTTTCTTGCTCTTGATGGTCAGGTGCAGTTTTCCTTTTTCATCCTCTACCTGGACTGTAAACACTTTTCTTGAAATGGCGAAGCCAGTCTGCTTGAACTCGAAGACATTCTCCTTATGCTTTTCATTGAATTTGAAGTTTGTCATCTTAAGGTTCCAGTGCCTCCCAAGGGCTGCGGCGTATCGCCTTATTCTTAGTACATGCATCAAGCAGCTCGCTAATGGCTTCTCCATGCCTTTTCAGTAGAAAGTCCTGGATACAGGACCTACCTCTAAGTTTTTCAATTACGGCGATTATGTCATCAGTTCGCCTATATCTCTGGACATCATGGTCACCCCAAGTACTATTGGTCATGTACCATCGCCCACCTTTATCTCTGACAAAGTCGAAGACAATGCGATCTGGCCAGTCTTTGCATTCTTTATCTTTGACAGGGGTCAGTTCAGAGATTATCACATGAAAACCGTCTTCGGCTTCCTTTATGTGTGCCCTGAAGGTTCTTTTTCTGAAGCCGCCCTTCTCGATATAGAGGCTACCATCAAGCGGCTTTGTGCTGATGATTTCTGTAGCATTCTCCATGACCTGATATTGTGCCATGCTGTTCTAGTGTGCATGCAAATATTTAAACATTGCTACTTTTTCCCTCCTCGGCAAAACGTTTATAAACAACCTGCAAGAATACAATGCTACCTTCCTCGTCAGGAGGTATATTCTACCCGGTAGGTTTTGGCTTTTAGCCAGGCTATTCGCAGTTAGAGGCACTCATGGCAAGAACACATCGCCCTATAAAGGGTTCAAGGGGTTACAGTCCGAGGAAGCGGGCAAAGCGCGAGACACTTCGCATTCGGAATTGGCCTGAGCTCGAACCTGGTAAGCTTTTGGGTTTTGCTGGCTATAAAGCAGGCATGACTCATGCTTATATCATCGATGACGCGCCTCATTCTGGGACAAAGGACCAAGAAATCTTTGTGCCCTGCACAATCATCGAAACTCCTCATCTTATTCTCTTCGGCGTTCGCGCCTACAAAAAGACCCCATACGGGTCAAAAATCATCTCACAAGCTTTTTCTGAAAAACTCGACAAGGAACTAGACCGTCGTATCCTACTTGGTAAGACAAAGCGCAAAGGCCTTGCTGACTTTGAGAAGATTGTTGGAGAGGCAGACGAACTTAGAGCAATGGTACACACCCAGCCGATAAAGGTGTCAGGCATTCCAAAGAAAGCTCCAGAGATTATGGAGATGCACATAAGCGGGACCAAGGACGAACAACTTGCCTACATCAAGGAGAAGCTCGGCTCAGAAGTCGCGGTTGAGGATGTGTTTGCGCATGGAGAGCTCATAGATACGATTGCAGTAACTACTGGAAAAGGCACGCAAGGTGTCCGCAAGAGGTATGGTGTTAAACTCCAAAAGCGGAAACAAGGACACAGCCACGCTAGGCAAACCGGTGCAATGGGTGGACGTATGGGTGTAAAATGGACAGTTCCGATGGCTGGACAGACTGGTTATCATAAGCGGACAGAGTACAATAAACGTATTCTTGCTGTAAATAAGGAAGGAATTAATGTTAATGGAGGCTTCCCGCACTTTGGTGAAGTCAAGAACGAATGTATCCTACTCAAAGGTTCAGTACCTGGACCTAGGAAGAGAATGATTAGATTAAGGCATGCAATCAGGCCTAAGAAAGATTTCAAGATTCAGGAACCGTCAATCACATACATTAGTGCGGAGTCCAAACAATGAAAGCTACACTATACGATATCGGTGGAAAGAAAGCAGGCGAGGTTAGTCTTCCTGCTGTTTTCGATACAGAATATAGGCCAGATTTAATCAAGCGCGCCGTCAGGGCGAGCATTTCTGCCCGAATCCAGCCATGGGGCCCAGACCCAATGGCAGGTCAGCGCACAAGTGCAGAGAATTGGGGTAAAGGTTCAGGTATGGCTAGAGTGCGGCGAATTAAAGCAGGAGCAATGAAGAGTTCCCGCGGTGCCAAAAGATACCGAACCAAGTTCCGCTCATTCCATGCTGCAGGAAGGGCAGCATTTGTTCCTGGAACAGTTGGAGGCAGGAGAGCTCACCCACCGAAGGTTGAAGCCATCCGTGTCGAGAGAATTAATACTAAAGAGCGAAAGAAAGCGGTAGCTTCCGCACTCGCAGCTACCTGTGTTCAGGAGTTAATAGCAGAAAGAGGACACAAAATTGACAATATTAAGTCATTCCCACTCATAATTGAGGATAAGATTGAGGGACTTGAAAAGACCTCAGACATTATGAAAGTCTTCAAGGCAATCGGGCTCGCAGACGATGTCGAGCGCGCAACAATCAAGAAGATTAGGGCCGGCCGTGGAAAGATGCGCGGTCGCAAGTACCGAAAGAAGACTGGCCCATTAGTGGTCATTTCCGAGCCTGGGAAGGCTTCGCAAGCCGTTAGAAATTTGGCAGGCGTTGATGTTGTTCCTGTTTCAGCACTAAATGCTGAAGTATTATCCCCAGGAGCTCATGGAGCACGGCTCGCAGTATTCAGTAAGAAGGCAATAAGCAAGATAGAGGAGAGATTCAAGTGAGCGTCTACAAGATAATTAAGCGACCAGTAATCACTGAGAAGGTCATCAACCAGCTCGAGAAGGAGAACAAGTTAGTATTCATAGTGGCGAACAAAGCCACTAAGGCAGTTATCAAGGAGGCTGTAGAGTCCCTATATTCAGTCAAGGTCGAGAGGATAAACACCAAGAATGCCTTGAACGGGGACAAGCGCGCATATGTAAGGCTTGCGAAAGAGAGCAAGGCGAGCGATGTCGCATCCAAACTGGGAGTAATCTAAGATGGGTAAACGTCTTATAGCACAAAAACGAGGAAAAGGGAGTCAGTCATATAGGGCTCCGAGCCACCGCTACCGAGGTAAATTCAGTCACGTCCCGCATGGGAAAGAGAAACAATTGTCCACGGTAGTCAATATAGCCCACGACCCTGGTCACTCTGCCCCGGTTGCAATGGTTCGATATGAAGATGGAACTAAAGTCATGCAGCCAGCCGCAGAAGGTATGTATATTGGCCAGCAGATGGATACTCGACCTACCCGCGGAAAC
>CAZHTU010000038.1:0-6917 GCA_964535815.1 Candidatus Undinarchaeota archaeon | reverse complement strand
TATGCACTATATACCTAAGAAAATCCGCGAGATGGATGAAAAGCTCTCGACCTCGACCATCGAGGATCCAGCCGCGCACCTCTGGGATGCAGTTAAGATAGTCAAAAGCGCCAAGTCTGAGGACGACATGATTGATATCTTCATAGCCGCCACAGATAGAAAGAAAAAAACCCCTGCAGTTACTAAGGTCGTAAAACAGTCGATAAAAGAACTGCACAAAGCAGGATTCCTCTTCAAGTTCGGTGACACTTATGTTCCTGTCCTGAACGCACTTAACGAGGAATAAAAGACCTAAAGGCTCCTTACTGGGTGTTTAGCCCCGCACGCTTCGCACTTTAGAACGAGGTGGCGCTGTTCTTTCTTTAGATGAGTGTCAGGTTTGCCGCATTCCTGGCACATGACAAATTCTTTAACATAAGCCATAATCTTGACTTTTACCACATCTTAGTTGAACTTACCTGTGAAGATTGCTTGGACACCGTCAATATTCCCTGAAGTCGCGAGTTCGCGATTGAGGAACTTCAAAAGATGACTTGGGTCCCTTCTACATCTGTCGGAAAGTTCCTTGAAGTTTTTGAAGAAGGTTCTATTGCCTGACTTCTGCAATTGGGGGGCAGGCAGCTTGAAACGGACGTCCTCGCCTGTCTTTTCAGGAAGGGCTTTCTCAGCTCGGTCCAAAAGCTTCTCATACGCAGAGTCTGCACTGACTTTCGCTGTTTTCTTTGCTTTGCCTGCACTGGCTTTTGATTCAGCCTTCTTGGCAGTGACCTTCTTTTCGGCTTTCGGCTTCTTAGGCTTTTTAGCTTCTTTCTTTGCAGTCATGCTAATCGTTTAAATTTACCTGATTTGGGCTCGTAGACATCGCCTTTTCCTAAAAGGCTTGTCAACGTATCCTCAAGTTCTTCTGATTGTAGACCTGTAGACTTTATGAGGCTTTCGTAATCCACACCTTCACCCTTGTCGAGCTCGGTTATCTTGGTCAGGACAAGCTCGCCTGAAGATTTTTTGCTCGTGTCTTCTATATTCTCTTCAATCGATTCTTCCTCGACCTTTTCCTCCTGCTCTTCAAACCCGAGCAAGTCTTCCTCGCTCATTCCTTTGCCGCCAGTCTTCTTGAACTCTTTGATTTTCTTTTGCTGGTCTAGAGCGATTTTCTGGAGTTCTGTCTTTCTCAGTAGAGAAAGATTTGGATTGTCAACCTTGTGCAAAAGGTCAGGAATCAAGTAACGTTCCTCTTCATACTCGCGCACGCGGCCGAAAACATCTACGTCTTGTCCCATATCGAACGGGTCGAGCTTTGGCACGTCTTCCCTGAACGCTTTAACACGGATAGTATCCGAGCCATCATCCAATGTAATCGAGGAGAACGAGCCGTCTTCGTTCTTGTACTTACCTACAATTGATCCGAGCACACGCGCTCGCCGAATAGCTCTCTTGCCCTTCGTGAGCAGATAAGTATCCTTGAGCATGCCTTCATTAATTGACTTGATGTGAATCTTTTGGTATGAATCCATAGAAACTGTCATTCTTTTGGGACGAATCTTTAAAGCAATTGCGCCAGTCAGCCACAATGATTTATACTACTTGCACCTTATCAGAGACATGCGAAAGAAAGTTATAATTCTCGGCGCCGCTGGGCGCGATTTCCATGATTTCAACATGTACTTCCGGGACAAAGAGGAGTACGAAGTAGTGTGTTTCACCGCGGCCCAACTACCTGACATCGACGGCCGCAAGTACCCGCCTGAACTAGCCGGCGAACTCTATCCTGAAGGCATTCCAATCGAGAACGAAGACGCCCTGCCAGAGCTAATCAAAAAACACGATGTGGAAGAGGTAGTGTTTTCTTACAGTGATGTAGCTCACGAGTACCTAATGCACCGAGCCTCGCTTGCAATCGCGTGCGGTGCCAATTTCCGTATTCTCGGTCCAAAAGGAATGATGCTTAAGTCCACAAAACCTGTCGTGTCTATTTGTGCTGTTAGGACAGGCTCAGGCAAGAGCCAGACCACGCGAAGAGTCGCACAGTACTTCAAGGACCACGGGAAGAAAGTCGCAGTCATCAGGCATCCAATGCCTTACGGGGATTTGGTCAAACAAGCCGTCCAACGGTTTGAAAAGTATGAAGACATGGCCAAACATGAGTGCACGATTGAAGAGATGGAAGAGTATGAACCCCATATTGAGCAAGGCTCGATAGTCTTTGCAGGTGTGGATTATGAAAAAATTCTAAGAGAAGCTGAGAAGGAAGCAGACATCATTCTCTGGGATGGTGGAAATAATGATTTACCATTCTACAACCCTGACCTGCATATAGTCGTGGCAGACCCACATCGTGCAGGCCACGAACTGAAGTACCATCCAGGCGAGGCCAATATGCGCATGGCCGATGTGATAATTATCAACAAGGTCGAGACAGCCGAAGCTAAAAATGTCGAGATTGTTGAAAAGAACATCGCGGAGGCTAACCCAGATGCAAAAATCATCAAGGCAGCTTCTCCTGTGAGCCTTGAAGATGACGCGGATATCGAAGGCAAGCGAGTTCTGGTAATTGAGGACGGCCCGACCGTCACTCATGGAGGTATGGCCTACGGAGCTGGATTTATTGCTGTAAAAGACAAGGCGAGCGAAGTCATCGACCCGCGGCCGCACGCAGTCGGCTCACTCAAGGACACATTCGAAAAGTTCCCACACCTCGAAAAGGTTCTCCCAGCCATGGGCTACAGTGAAAAGCAGATAAAAGAACTCGAGGAGACGGTTCACAATAGTAAATGCGATGCTGTGATTATCGGCACGCCGATTGATTTAAGAAAACTTATCACAATTGACCAGCCTGCAATAAGGGTGAGGTACGACCTCGACGACAAGGGCCAATTAGACGAGTTCTTGGAGAAGTTTGTGGCCTGACGCAAAGTTTATAACTGGCCTATCCTAACTATTGAAACTAGGAGATTCTTATGGGATTAAGAAAGAACGTATGTTATCGCAGGATTAAGCGGCCGTACACGCGGATTTCACACCGTGTACAGCGGAAGAGCTTTATAACTGGGGTTCCAGGTCCAAAGATACATCACTTCGAGGGCGGTAGGAAGGGTGGAGAATACGACACCATGGTCCGATTACTTGCTGTGGAAAAAGGCACAGTCAGGCACAATGCACTCGAAGCCATGAGAATTACTGCCAATAGACATTTACAGAAGGTAGGTGTCACCAACTTCTTCTTCCAGATACCAAGTTACCCTTACCATGTCCTGAGGGAAAATCCAATGGCTACCGGAGCAGGAGCAGACCGATTCTCAGAAGGTATGCGCCGAGCATTTGGAAAACCTGTCGGACGTGCCACACGAGTCTTTGTGGACAAGCCGCTCATGAATGTCAAAACCTACAAAAAATTCACAAACGAGGTTAAGGACGCACTCAAGCGTGCAAGGCAAAAAATCTCAATGCCGTGTAGGGTTGAGATAACTGAGATTCCTCAGACTGCGTAGGTCTATTTTTAGAAAGTATTAAAGCTGAGTGAGTGTAAACTATAGGCATAGTCATGACTGCCGAACTCCAATTATGGGAAAACCTGACAGATAAAGAGATTAGAAAGAAGATACGTGCTATTAGTTATCTAGGAAAACCTTCAACTGTGGAAGCGCTCTGTATCAAGAGTGCGCTTGAGGAAGAGTTTTGGAAGTGCTCCGAAGCACTCTACAAGAAATGCCAAAAAAGGTATGAAAAATTAGACCAGAGTCTTGATGCCGTGATGAGTTCATTGTCATCCAAAGCCCCAAACAAAGATTTGGGGAGGGACTGGAGAGCCGTTGCAGAACTTCAAGAGGCGGAAATGGGTTCGCCTCTCAAGGCAAAATACATCCCGAAACTATTCACTGGCGTAAAAGTTACTAAAAAGACTGAAAAGATTATCAGTGGCAGTATAAAATCCCAGACTGATATCAGGTTCTGCGCCGCCAAGCTATCGCGTGCAGTCGCAGAGTTGAATAAGCATATCAAACAGATGCGCAAAAAGTTTAATCCGCCATTATTCTGGAAGATATGTGTTGATATTCAGTGCATCAGTTTCCTTCTCCACATGTTATATGACCTCCATGAGATGTTGCATACGAACCAAATCAGATTCAAGGAGCTGGATAAAGACCTAGTCAAAAAGCTGGAGGCAGGTACCAAACTAGATGCAGAATCAGGGCGTGCATCTGATAAGCTTATTTTGACTATGGGCTGGTTTGACAGAATAGTCGCTGGAAAAGTGACAGAAAAGATGCTCGAACGCCCAAGCTAAATCTGCGGCGCGTTTCTGAGCCAACCCAAGTCATTCTGATAAAACGTTCTCAAGTCCTTCAGACCGAGCTTTAGCATGATTGGTCTCTCAAGGCCAAGACCCCATGCGAGTACTGGACTCTTGATGCCGAATGGTTCAGTTACTTCAGGCCGGAAGATTCCTGCCCCGCCGAGCTCAATCCATTCGCCTTTTTCCTCGAACCAGACTTCCGGCTCAACACTCATCTCCGTATACGGGAAGTATGCGGGTCGGAAGCGAATCTTTTCGAAGCCCATGCGGTTGTAGAACTCTTTGAGGTATCCAAGCAAGTCTTTGAAGGACGCGTTCTCGTCGACCACGATTCCCTCAACTTGGTGGAACTCTGCGAGGTGTTTGTAGTCTATTGTTTCGTTTCTGAAAACCCTTCCTACGCAGAAGATTTTTGCTGGAGGCTTAACCTTGGATAGGTGGCGCGCAGATACAGAAGTAGTATGCGTCCTTAAGATAGCTTGTTTAGCTACTTCAGGGTCCCACTTGTATCCCCAGCCTGTCGAACCTGTATTCCCGCCATTCTCGTGGACCTTTTTGACCTCGTCCACGAACTTATCCGGCAGTTCAATCATGGCCGGCTTGCTCAGGTAAAAAGTATCTGCGAGCTCTCGCGCAGGGTGGTCCTGCGGTTGGAAAAGCGCATCAAAATTCCAGAACGCGGATTCAACCAAGGGGCCTTTCCCTTCAGTAAAACCCATCTCCAAAAAGATATTGCGAATCTTGTCAATCATTATCCGCATCGGGTGCTTCTTTCCTGGGAATACTTTTGGCACTGGAGCTTTCAAGTCATACTTGCGGAGCTTGACTTTCTTCCATTTTCCGCTCGAAATCATCGACTTGTCCAGCTTTGAGGTTTCGTCCTCAATCTCCAGACCTGCTTCCGCCAGAGCCTGGCCGGCTTTGGTTAGAGATACCTCTTTACCAACTTTCTTCTCGACTTTGACTACATTTGGCCGCTTCTTTAGGAGTTTGAGTGCGTCTAATTGGGCATCAGATAGTTCTACGAGTGGTACTTGCTTGTTTTCCTTAAGGAAAGCGAATAATGTTTCATCTGATGCCTGGGCCTTTGCGGCTTTCTTTCCGTCAGGAGTGGCTTGGACATTTCCCTTTTCAATCTTAGCCCATCTTCTCTTCATGAGCCATGTAAGTGCAACTTTGTCAACCTTTGCGACAGGTTTGGGCTTTTTGACTACATCCTGGATTGCTTCGCGCTCAGCGAACTTGAATTTGGAATCCAAAAGCGTAACAAACTCTACCTCCTCCCGTGCAACATTGACATAGTCTTTTGACTCAAGCCATTGTATTGCGCGCATGGCCTCGACGTCCTTGAGGCCTGTCTGCTGTTCAATCTCCTTCAGGCCTGCTGGTGCTTTTGCTGTACCAAGAAAAAGCAATACCTTCTTCTCATTTGGGTGGAGTGATTCATCCATGCTGTCCTCTAAGCCATTGGTACTTAAAATTGTTTGCCTTCGCTACTTGTTACTCATGAACAAGGAGACTGCAAGACCAGTCACGAGAGCGACAAGACAGTCAGTCTTGAAATACTCGAGCGAGAGTAGGGTGGCCAGGGAATAGTCGCCCCATGCGTATCCGAGGAGAATTGAGATACCTCCGCCGACTATCAGTGCAACCAGAAGGTGTTGAAGGCCGCGCAGGTAGTTGGCATAGCTCTGCTTGACAAACATAAGTGCAGCGAACAAGAAGACGCCGAAGAAGACCAGACCTGTCTCAACCTTTGGAGCGGCGATAGTCTTCGAAGAGAAAACACCAAATTCCGCAATGACAAGATAGGTGAGGACTGAAGCAAGGGTCTTGTCCTGTTTGAGCTGGTTGATGCTGAGTACCTCGCCTTTTTCCTTGGCTTTCTTTTCTTCTGTTGGCTTGGCCGAGGCTTTTGCAGTCTTGGCACTGAAATAAAGAGTGTGGATAGCGAAATAGGACGCGATTACACCTGCAAAAGTACCGCCAATCCCGAGCGCGATGTTGGACGCAGTCCAGCCTGTTGCCCCGACGCGGAACAGCATTTCGAGTCCAAAATTATAGAAGGCATAGCCCATCGCAGTTACCAAGATGGCGGCCTTCATGACCTTGAGCAGGGCAAAGGTCATCTTGTTTATAAGGACTAAGAGAAAGTACGAGACTACGAGGGACAATAGAACAGCAGCCACGTCCCCAGCCAGGAATCTGTCAGGAAGCGAATAGACATAATTGGTCGTGAAGTCGATTGCAGAAGTGGAATTAGTAAGGTATTCATACTTGCTCAGGTCGATGCCAGCAGAGCTTGTGAGACTTGCCACGTCCATAAGTGTGGGAAAACAAAGGAAGTATATAAGGATTAGGTTTTCCGGGCGCGCTTTTTTCAAAAGGGTGCAACGAAAACATTAAAAGAACACCAAGCCTAAGTCTTGAAAATGCCAAATCTAGATGACATCGTTTCACTGGCCAAACGGAGAGGCTTTTTCTGGCCCTCCTGTGAGATTTACTCTTCTGTTTCTGGATTCTTTGACTACGGTAACACAGGTTTTGCCCTGAAAAAGAAGTGGTGCGACGAATGGAGAAAACATATTGTCGGTCTCGACCCGAACTTCCACGAGATTGAGGC
>CAZHTU010000037.1:0-6922 GCA_964535815.1 Candidatus Undinarchaeota archaeon | reverse complement strand
TCAGACAGCATGCCTGACAGCCTATGCGCACTGCATCCTTCCAGAAACAATGAGAGATTGTAGTCAGCCTTATAGTAGTCACTTATACAGAAATAGAGGTAGCTGAGGTAAAGTGCCAATCGAGTGACCCTCTCGTCAGGAGGCCCATGGCGGGAGTTGTCGAACTTTGTCCACTCTTCGGTACGATTTATCGCACTCATACAGTCTCTGATGGCCATACCTCTCTTTTGGCGTTTTTTGTATTTAATACTATGCGGAGAGGAGACGCTTAAATATGTCAGTTACTTATAGCTCCGTGGGCGTCCAGATGATTGAGTTGAAACATAAGACTGGAAAGGTTAGTTTTGTCTCCTGTTTACGTGACCTTTTAGAGACTGACGGGCATAAATTAAGTGAGGAGATGATTTTTGGACTCGGTTGCGGACTTGGATTTTCTTATGACCGGTCGAGAGGTATGGTTGGTGCCTTGAGGCGGCCGGAGAACTTTTACCAGACTTTTGTGAAGAATTATGGTGGGAAGTATGACTGTCAGAAGTTCAATTTCAAGACAGCTTGGTTGAAAATCAAGTGGGCCTTGGACAGAAAGAAGCCGGTTGTTGTCGGACCATTGGATTTGAAGTCATTGACCTATATCAAGTTCAGTGAGAGTCGGCCCACTCATTTTGTTACCATCGTTGGGTATGAAGGACATTATGTCTATGTGTATGACTGTCGCTCGGCGAAGCAGGAGAAGCTGAGTATGGAACGTCTGGAAGAGGCGTGGATGCCAGATACTGGACTTTTTAGATTCACATTGCCAGAGAAACCTCATGATTTGAAGCCTTTGTTACCCTCAATTATGCTTCAATTTGCAAATGCATTCATTGATGCGCCATCCGAGAGGCTCGGAATTAGGGGTGAAACAAGTCTTTCTGAAGAACTCGGGAGCTGGGACCCTTCCGACGACGAGCTCGAAACCACACTCGCACGCCTGAAGGCTTCAGGCGGACCTGCTTACCGGGACGTGTATGGGTGGTTCTTAGTCGAAGCTAAAGAACGTTTTGGACACAATTATCTGGAAAAGGCTGCGAAAGAAATCTTTCGGGCAGGGGACCTGTGGAAGGATTTCACAAGCGCACTAGAGACTGCAAAAAAAGCTCAGAGCGCAGGCGGGCGGCGGACTGCATTGGAAACCGCGGCAGAAGAGATGAGACGGATTTCGGTCGTTGAAGGCATGGCCTTCGGAAGTTTGAGATACGCAGCACAGAGGATTTAGCGTACCCCTCTAAAAGTTTATTAACCTTCCTACCCTAGTTCGTCTCATGACAGTTGAAGAGAGGATAGCCGAGATAGAAGCCGAGATATTGAAGACTCCTTATCACAAAGGTACCCAGCATCACATTGGTAAATTGAAGGCTACGCTAGCAAAATTAAGGGACTCGGTCCATTCAAAAGGTAGTGGAGGACAGGGCTTCGGGTACTCGATAAAAAAGTCAGGGGACGCTACTGTTGTTCTTGTTGGTTTTCCTTCGGTGGGCAAGTCGACCCTCCTGAATCAATTGACTAATGCTAAATCAAAAGTCGGGGCGTATGAGTTTACCACGCTCCAAGTTATTCCTGGAGCTTTGAAGTATCGCGGGGTTGATTTGCAATTATTGGACGTACCTGGACTTGTCGAGGGAGCCGCCAGTGGCAAAGGCCGCGGAAAGGAAGTGTTAGCAGTCATCAGGAACGCGGATTTGATTTTGGCTGTGATTGACATCAGGGAGCCAGAACAGTATACAAAGATATACAAGGAGCTGTATGCCGGGAACATCCGACCGAATGAAACGCCCCCAGATATTTCTATTCGCAAACAATCGTATGGCGGGGTCGAACTCACCTGCTCGCACAAATTGGATTTTGATATTGAGATGATTAGAGAGGTCATGAATGAGTATGGGATTCATAATGCAAGAATTCATATCAGAGGTAAGCCGACGTTTGACCAGTTTATTGACGTTGTTGCTGGGAATAGGAAGTACATGCCCATGATTGTTGTTCTGAACAAATCGGATTTGGCGTCGAAGGTACCCAATATCAAGCATTCACTAGCGATTTCAGCAGAGAAGAATGAGAAAGTTCACAACTTAATTGAACTCGCCTACAAAGAATTGAAATTTATCCGCATCTATATGAGGCACCAGGGCGGGAAGA
The DNA here is from genome assembly GCA_964535815.1 of Candidatus Undinarchaeota archaeon. Lineage (GTDB taxonomy): Archaea > Undinarchaeota > CAZHTU01 > CAZHTU01 > CAZHTU01 > CAZHTU01. Next base: position 4,747 of record CAZHTU010000037.1, on the reverse strand, counting down.
CAGACTATGAGGAGCCCTTAATCATACGAGATGGTGCCACAATAAGGGATGTGTGTAAAGCTATCCACAGAGGGTTTGTGACAAGATTCAGGTATGCGAACATCTGGGGACCCTCAGCCAAGCATGATGGCCAAAAGGTCGGGATAAACCATAAGCTAAAGGATGAGGATATTCTGACACTAATTCTCCAGAAGTGATTAGCGCTTCTTTCGCTTCTTCTTGGTCGAGAAGTTTATCACCGCACTCTGGGCGAGCATCTGGTTTGGTAAGGTGATGCGTCGCTTGTCCTTTGCTTTCAGGATTGTGGTGCGGAAGTTGAGGGATTCAACTGTTCCTTTGAAACTTTTAATCTGAATATTATCGCCGATTCGGAACGGCTTGTCAATGTGGACAAATAGTCCTGAAATCATGTTTGCTGCAACGTCTTTTGAAGCGAAACCGATTGCCAGTCCGAAGACACCAGCCCCTGCTAGAAGGGTCATTAATGCTCCCTTAAGGTTGAGAAGGGAAAGGATGAAGAGGAATGCAATGAAGTCGATGAAATAACACAACACTTTGTCGACCATCTGACGCGTGTGCTCGTCCAATGGCTTGACACGCTCAAATAAGTGAATACTTTTCACAATAAGGTTGTCCAGCTTGCTGACAATGAAGAGAACACCAAGGATTATCGCCGCTTTAAGGGTCCAGACAGTCATCATCTGCTGGGTGGCAGCAAGGTCTATCTGCACGCCTAATGAAGCCAGAAAACTGAGCAGCTCGGTAATCATGGCAAACTTAAATAGTACCTGCTTTATATTATTTACTGATGTACAAGGTCGTAGATGCATGCTCATTGATTCGATTGATAATCATTGGGCTTTTTGACGAGGTTATTGATTCTTACCGTGGGAATTTGTACGTGACTGATTCCGTCCGTAAGGAAGTGTCCAAAGAACCATCGCATTCCCTCTTGGAAGCGGCGATTGAATCAGGATTAGTCAAGGTCTATCAGTGTGAGAAAAAGGATATTGAGAAAGCCTACGGCTTGATGAAAGGTGCGAGGATTAAGATACACTGGGACGATGTGCCAAATGTGGTCGCTGCAAACCAGTTGGATGCCGAGCTTATTACTGACGACCACGTCCTTTTCGAAGCAGTTAACAATTATAGTGGATTAATCAAGAAAAAAGTATTCGTCATGAATACGCACGGGATTTTGTTTGAATTGTTCCTGTCGAAAAAGGTTGAGCTTGTTCCATTCGTGCGTGGGATATTGGAAATATTTAAAGTGTCAGAACTGCCGAATATTGGAATGCAGTTGGAGAGGCATATCATTCGAATTGCGGACATGCAACGATTGTTTGCTGAGTATGAAAAGTACATGGTGCGCGCAATTGAGTTAGAGAGGTTGGGATTGAGATGACTGGGAAGATAAGAAAAGTCAAACGCAAGAAAGGAGAAGAGAATGGAGTGCAAAAGTATGCTGAAGGGAAAACCACACTTCGACAGGTTGCAGAAGAATATGAGCGCGATTTACAGAGTTTTATGGAAATATTGAGCCAGCGCGGTCTTGCTCTCCCAGAGGAGAAGACAGAAGACCTTCAGGGATTTGAGCGTAGACAATACGATTATGTGATAGGTAAGATTGCAGGTGCGATTAAGGAGCGGGCTGGAAAGGACCAGGTTGACGTGGTCAAGAAAGGAGTATCTGCCGGGAGCATCACAGTTAAGGACGGTGCAAAGAAGCTCGGACTCAAACTCGGAGATTTTGCAATAGTCTTAGAGGCCGAAGGTCTCTTAAACAAGAAGGAGATTAAGGAACAGTTAGAATGATATTACACGTCGGAGAGATTATTGCTTGTTGTCTGTTCTTTGTATCTGCGATAGTCATGTATCTGTCCACAAGGACTGGGATTGGGGAACTGTTGGACGCCAAGGAAAACATGCTCGAAGTTATTGGAACTTTTTGCATGCTCTGGGGGTTTGTCGTAGTTTTCATCACCTTCGGGGACAAATTTGAACTTGTCCGGCACGCTGTTCAATTCGTAGCAGTTGCACTGCTCACAGGTTCTATAGCTATTGACTTTGGAGAGAGGAGGAAAGAAGTATGAGCTTAGTCGTCCTTCTTGATATTGGTAGTGTCTTGCTTTTAGTCATTGCTATCATGCTCCTGAGGCGGGAGGAAAAGTACGAAGACCCGGGAGTTATACCATTCATGGTATTGTTCATGTATGGATTATTCTTCATAGGACTCTACGTGCTTTCAGGACTTTTGGAGTACGGAGGTATGAATGGCACACTTGAGGAAGCGCAGATTATCTTTTTACCAATGGGGGCCATGTGCCTCTTCATCTCTGCCCACCAATTGAGGCAGTTGTCTAAAGTTCTTTCATTTGTGAAAAAATAAAATGACAGTCGATTTTGAGAAAGCGGTTGTGGGCCTACCAGATGATTTCATCTGTCTAGTCGTGACTGAGTCTGACAAGTATAAGGATACAAATCTCAAGATTGTGAGGTACATGACTGAAGCAGGCCATGATGGTGCGTACGTGACCATGAACGAGCCTTATGATAGATTGGTGCATCAGCTTTCGGTAGCAGGGATTGATACGAACAAGCTCGCATTCATTGACGCGATTACACTCGAAGTTGGGGGGAGCCCTGATGAGGAAGTGAACTGTCTTTATCTCGATACGTTTGCCAATCTCACACACCTGTCAATCGCGATTAATCGGTTGATTTCGCAGATGAAGGGGGAGACCTTTTTGTTTTTGGACTCCTTGAGTACCTTGCTATTGTACAATGCGATGGGTGATGTTGCGCGCTTTTTCCACTTCATGTCTGGAAGGATGCGGATGTGGAAGACTAAAGGAATCTTTATCTCAATAAAGAAGGAAGACGATGAACTACTACTGAAACAGATAGCTCCTTTCTGTGACAAGGTTATAGACCTTTCTTAGTGCTTATTGGAAGTCGCCTTTCAGATTCTCACTCGGCGTGAATGTCAGTCCTACGAGATCATTATCCAGGTCATTGTAGGTCACATTCACTGAGTATGCGAAAGCATCGCCTGCCGTGCCATCACCGATACTGGCATTGAGTGCTTTGGTCCCTGCAGGGGAGAGTGTGAAATTCTGTCCACCAGTGATGTCTGCATCGTTGATCAACAGTTCAGTAATCTCTGCAGTCACATCGAGGTTGTTCTTGACGACTACAGTATCTTGACCAGAGCTGACCATCTTCACTGCCTGGATGCCGATGTCTGAAGTCTTCCAGTAAGCAGATTCAATCTTTGCACCGCTCCCTGAACTGAGGGTAGGGACGCCACCCATGACAGCAACCACTACAAGAGCGATTATTATCACGATGGCCAGGATGATTAAGTATTCAGTCGATGTCTGTGCTTTTTTGGATAGCATGGGTTTGTAGAAACGAGTGGGGTATAAAAATCTTGCTGTCGAGGATAATATTTTCCGGGCGCGCTTTTGCGCGAAGCGGAAAAGGGTGCGCTGACGCTGAGCCAAGCTAAAAAAGCGGAAAGGTGGGTGCGCCACCCATCCTATCAAATCTTGAACGACTTACTGGTATTCGCCTTCTAGCTTCTCTGTAGCATTGAAGAGGATGCCAGATACGTCGTTGTCCTTGTCTGTGTAGAGTGCGCTCACACCAAAGGAGAAAGCATCTCCCGCGGTTCCAGAACCCTCGCTGATGTTCGCCGTGAGTGTCTTTGTGGCTCCGGGTGTTAGTGTGAAGTCCGTGCCTTCGGTGAGGTCGATGTTATTGATTAAGATCTCAGTAATCTCAGCTGTCACATCGAGGTTGCTCTTGATGACTATTATATCATTGTCACCATTGTCTGCAGTCATCTTGGTTGTCTCGATTCCGATGTCTGCTGTCTTCCAGTATCCTGCAGATATCTTCGAAGTCGAACCTCCTCCTAGTGTGGGAACGCCTCCCATAACACCGACGACTACAAGTGCAATCACGACCACGATGGCCAGGATAATTAAGTACTCGGTCGATGTCTGTGCTTTTTTGGATAGCATACCTGTGTAGAAAGAGGTAGGGTATAAAAACCTTGCTATCGAGAAGAGCCAGGGCTAAGCCAAGCTAAAAAACGGAAAGGTGGGTGCACCACCCATCCTTAAAGTGTTCTTTACTGGAAGTCGCCTTCGAGCTTCTCGTCGGCCGCGAAGTAGATTCCAGTTACGTCGTTGTCCTTGTCTGTGTAGGTTGCGTTCACGACAAAGGAGAAAGCATCGCCTGCTGTGCCAGCACCGAGTGCTGCACTGAGCGTCTTGGTGTCGCCTGGAGCGAGCGTGAAGTCTGTGCCGCCTGTGGCGTCGACATTGTTGATCAATATCTCAGTGACCTCAATCGTCGTGTCTACATTGTTCTTGACGACTACTGTGTCATCTCCGCCGGCTACCATTTTGGCTGTCTCGATTCCGATGTCTGCTGTCTTCCAGTATCCTGCAGATATCTTCGAAGTCGAACCTCCTCCTAGTGTGGGAACGCCTCCCATAACACCGACGACTACAAGTGCAATCACGACCACGATGGCCAGGATGATTAAGTACTCGGTCGATGTCTGTGCTTTTTTGGATAGCATACCTGTGTAGAACAAGTTAGGATATAAAAAGCTTACTACAGGGGAGTATCAGGTTTTTATTGGAACTTTCCGCTCAGCTTTTCCGAGCCGCTGAACAAGAAAGGCCCAACGTCATACTCGTCGTCGTAGTAGGTGGCGTTGACAGAGAACTTG
>CAZHTU010000036.1:0-6962 GCA_964535815.1 Candidatus Undinarchaeota archaeon | reverse complement strand
TTAAATAACTTATTTTTTCTTCTCTTTCTGGTACTCGAAGTAAGAATAGACCACGAGGTAGAGTGCAATGAAGAGCATCGGAAATACTACTACCTGCATCATGTACAGAGGAAATACTGCACCCACCAGCGCTAGGAGTGCAACGGCCTTGAACAGCTTCGCACCGCGCTTGTGGGTCTTATCCCACACCTTATCACTACTAAGTGTCCAGGGTGTGCGAATTCCAATGAACCAGTTTCTCTTGGCGTGCTCAAGAAGAATCCCAATATAGTAGAAAAGTATTGCAAACGACGGCATGAGCATCCGGCTCATGTTGAATTCTGTGCCAAGGTTCCACACAACTGTAAGCAGGTAGATATAGAACATAAACGCGCTTATGAGAATGACAAAGTTGTCGAAATGCTGCCTGAATTTGGCAACATTTGCCTTCAATGGGTCAATCTTTGGAATGAGCATGAACATCCCGAGCATGAATGTTAGCATGACTGGCATCAAAAAAGTACCCCAAAACTTGGACATGTACCCGTCCACCTGCCCACCTGAGCCCCAGTGCGATGCCACCTGATCAGGGAACTGGTCGTAGAAAAATATCCCGACCAAAAAGCCCAATACAATCATCGCAAGGACTATCTTTTCGCTCTTTCGCATGCCTCCGTTTAATCCCTTACTCTTTAAGAATCTTTTGAGAGTAGGGGATTTCCCCTAACATTCCGAAAGGTAGTTATTTAATTACGGAGTAGAATATAGATAGTATGGAACTTACCCTAAGGTCCTTCAAGGCGCTGAGCTCGACCACCCGAATATTGATGCTCCGCGAGCTGAAGCGCCGCAGGATGACCACTACTGAGCTCGCCAATCTTCTCAAGATTCATGTCACGACAGCCAAGGAACACCTCCAAGTCCTGAATGACGCAGAGCTCGTCGTCATGGAGGACGACGGCCACAAGTGGAAATATTACGCGCTCACTCAAGATGGGCAGGAGATAGTCTCCCCGTACACCAAAGAAATCAAGATTATGCTCTTCCTATCTTTCTTACTGATTGGTGTCGGTCTACTAGGCTTTTCCCCATTCCAGTTCGCCTCACTCTCAGGATCGTCCACTAGTATGCTCTCAGAAGATATTATGATGGCTCCTGCCGCAGGAGGCGGAGCAGAGATAGCCGCAATTGAAGAAGCAGCAACCTTGAGAGCAGGAGAAGAACCCATGCTAAAAGCCGCAGCTTCCACAGATATAGCTGAACCGGTCCAAGACTCGGCAGGACGTGAGAGGATCCCATACACTAATCTAGTTCTAATCTTCATAGGTGCACTTGGTGCAGGTGTTGCAATAGGCATGGCACGAAGTAGACTTCGCCTCCCTGCCAAACGATAATATTAAGTCAGGTAAGCGTTTTACCCAGAGCATGCAGCACCAATACTTGGATTACAAGTACAAGCCTAAGGACGATTATGTGGCTGAATACTATTTCGAGCCTGCGAAAGGTTACACTTTTGAGGAGGCCGCGACCAATATAGCCGGTGAGAGCAGTATTGACACGTGGACTGATATTCTCACTCTTCGTCCTGAAATCTCAAAGAAACTCAAACCCCACATCTACTCCATTGACAAAAAAACAAAGACGATGAAGATTGCCTATCCGCAAGGTCTTTTTGAGAATGGTTCCATCCCCCAAATTCTGAGCAGTCTTGCTGGAAATATTTTCAGTGTCAAGCTCGTGGACAATTTGCGATTGCAGGATATCACTTTCCCAAAAGCGGCAGTGAACGCATTCAAAGGACCTCAATTTGGTATTAAGGGGGTACGAAAGCTTACAGGCGTCAAAAAACGCCCATTCGTCGGAACAATCATCAAACCTAAGGTCGGCCTCTCCACATCTCAGCACGCTAAGGTGGCAAGAGAAGCCTGGGAAGGTGGCTGTGACGTAGTCAAGGACGATGAGAATTTATCCGACCAGAAGTTCAACCCATTCTATAAGCGCGCCGAACAGACCTTGAAAGCGCGCGATAAAGCTGAATCAGAGACAGGCGAAAAGAAGCTCTATTTGTGCAATGTAACTGCCCCCACTACATCTGAAATGCTCCGCCGCGCAGTTAAGGTCAAAGAGTGCGGAGGCGAATACATCATGATTGACATCATCACGACAGGCTGGACCGCACTGCAGAGTCTGCGTGAGGCCACACAAGAACTAGGCTTGTACATCCATGCCCACCGGGCCATGCACGCCGCAATTACACGCTACCCCCGACACGGAATGAGCATGCCTCTAATCGCAAAACTTGTCCGCCTTATTGGAGTAGACAACCTCCATGTTGGAACTGTCATTGGCAAGATGGAAGGCGACAAGGCTGAAGTCCTCTCGAATCGAAAACAGTGCGTTTCCCCTCATGTCGAAGAGTGTGACAAGTGGAACCTGCTCGAGCAGGACTGGGGCAAAATAAAACCTGTCATGCCAGTGGCCTCAGGCGGCCTCCAACCAGCTCAGATTCCAGAACTCCTCAAGATTTTCGGCAATGATGTCATAATTCAGATGGGTGGCGGAATCCATGCCCACCCGATGGGCACACGTGCTGGGGCAAAAGCCGCGAGGCAGGCCGTGGACGCGACGCTCAAAGGGGTTGCACTGAAAGATGCTCCAGGGAAAGAGCTTGCAAAGGCTCTAGAAAAGTGGGGATAGAATTTTTATAGTTTAGAGACCAATAGTGCTACATGCCTAACGTACCTACTGAAGAACAGAAAGCGAAATCCGTGGAATACTTTGTTGCATGCAACCGACTGACAGAAAAAGTATACGCCAGAGTCAAGAATAGAAAGGCATCCTCATTTTCCAAAAAAGAGCTGGACTGGATAATAGACGAACTCCTCAAACTTATTATGCTAAGTGAAGAAATGGCTAAGTACCTTAATTCGTTAGATTGCTCCCTACCGCCCTACAACTTATACCAGGGAGACATCAACCACATAAACCATGCTAGCCACTGCAGCGATTTTATGTACGTTCGACTCAATTTTGATGGTCTACGTGCAAACCACGATACGTCAGGCAAATGGATTGATATCACGCACCACCTAGATCAAGCTGAGCAATCGTATGTACAACTAAAAACCCTGCTCTCTGATAAAGACTTGAACATGAAAACACTGGAGCGCTTCCATGAGACATTCAAAAAATCATTAGATAGCTCTAAATCGTCTTATGACCGATTTAATACTGCCAGAAAAGAATTTATGAAAGAAGGGGAACACCTTTGGAATCAAGAATCAGATCTAGAAAGCCCTATATTCTCGGTGTATAGAGATTTTAGCATAACTTGTACTAAATACTATGAGGTCGGGAAGCATGAACAAATGGTCAACTCTTTGTATTATAATCTCAAACTATTCAAGCTCTTCCACTCCATGATTCAAGAAGATATCCCACTCGAAAGATTTTACATAAATGAAGTTGTATCCAACGTTGTAAGAACGAGGCCGTTGATGGGCCACCACGACCGGGCACAGATTGTGTACAAACCGGTTCGCGTCAAAGTAGAGTTCAACAAAGATGCACTTTATTGGATACTTATGAGGTTCTTGAGCAATGCAGAGTGGTACACTTATTTGGTTGAAAACCCGAAGATAATTGTAGAAATCAAAATCGGCAAGCACCAGGTAAAGCTTGTGGTAAAGGACAACGGACTAGGACCTGAGAATGCAGAAAAGATAAAACGGATTAAGGGACCAATAGCAGGTTCGCGTAGAGGAAGATCCTACCCTGCGATTAAACAAGTACTTAAGCTTGCTGAAGGAACAGTCGAAAAAAAGCGAACACCCCTAGAAACGGTTGTAGCGTTAAAGCTGAAACGCGCTACTTCTAGGAAATAATGCACCCTACCTGTGCTTGTGGCTAGATTAATATACTAAATCACGTTCACATTCTCTATGATTGAATTCGCACCAGCATTCAAGTCTGTTGTACCTCTTCTGAACCTCGACCCGCAAATTGGTTCAGCCATCAGGATTGCAGTCTTTCTGCTACTAGTCGTTGCGATAATCGATATGAGTGCTCGCCAATTGAAAGGGTACGCACACGTGCTTTTTTCATCTTTTCTCCTGTTCGCGACTATCACACTATACTTGATGACTGAGGTCACCCATCTACTGAGTTCTACCATGGGCATTTCATATGGTGGCGGTGTGAACGTGCTCGAACACCTGACCAATTTGAGCTCGCTGGCAGAGATTATGACACTCTACATGATACTCTATCTTTTCTTTGGCTCGCTTATGGCCTTCATCAACTTCGCGAGTGACGTGGATTTCCTCAGTAAGATAGTGGCCAATCCCTTGCTTGAAGAAATCCTCTACAGATATCTATTACTGGGTTTCTTCACTTCTATGGGTCTCAATGTTCCGGAAGCAATTGGAGTGAGTGCACTTCTGTTCGCCCTTGCGCCGAATAGACTTATCTTTGGTTTTGGAGGAGACTGGCACGGCTTTTACAAACCTATTACTGCATTTATCATGGGAATATTTCTCGGATTCGCCGCTGTGAGCTTTGGTTTCCTTTTCGCCCTCGGGGTGCACATGCTCTGGGCGGCGATGGATAGAATGACACTAGGCAGTGCAGATGCATCAGCCTGAACCATTTTAAACACAAAAAACCAAAGTTAAACCATGGCATTCACGCGCCGTTCATGTGATACTCCAAAGTGCGGGTATATTGGATTTACTGAGTCTAGCAAGTGCCCGAAATGCAATAATCCTTTTGACACGCATGAAACGTCCGAGTTTGGTATCAAACACGAAAAGAGCATGCAAAAGTCGTGCAGAAACTGTCTCCACGGGCAGGTGAGCTTTGGCACAGGCAAAGATGACACTACCTGGTTCGACTGCACCACCGATGGTAACGAGCCGACCTATGTCTCGCTCCTTGAGCTCGGCAGACGCGGATGCCCGCGCTGGGAACCCAAACACCTAGAGGACTGAAGAGTTAAATACAACATCACTCAATAGTATTAACATGAATAAAACAACCTGGGACGAGAACGATTTGAAAGAAGCAGTAGCCGAATTTCTGAAGGGTCACCCTGTACTGGACGGTGAGGACCTCAAAACGTTCAAGCAGAAAGTGAGAGATAATAAAGATGGTATTATGGCCCGCGATAACCTCCGAGACCTGTGCGAACGTGTGATGAAGCGGGCAGAAGGCTCGGTTCACGGAGGAAGTGTCGAAGACGCCCTTCCAGAGGTATATTTCGCTCTGTTCCTTATAAACAGAATAAAACTGTGATAGATTCTGCAAAGCCTGATGACTGACCATTATTTCAGCAAGAATCCGACGTCTAAGACCCAATATGGTCGACTCCAGGTGAGGCTCCGTGGGAACGAGTTCGAAATCCTTACAGCTTCGGGTCTTTTTTCCTGGAAGGAGCTTGATTTGGGTACTGCTGTTCTCGTGGAAAACATGATTATTGATGATTTCGACGATGTCTTGGACCTTGGGTGCGGGTATGGTATTATAGGGATTGTTGCTGCAACACTTACCAATGGCAAGGTTTTGCAAAGCGACGTGAACTCGCGTGCCGTGAATGTAACCAAGAAGAACATCAAGGAGTTGGCAATCGAAAATGCCGAGGCTCGGCAGTCCGATGGTTTTGAGAATATTGAGGAATCATTCAACACCATTCTCTTAAATCCCCCTTACTCAGCAGGACTGGAGACGGTCTGGAAGCTGATAGACGGGGCCAAGGAACATTTATATTCTGGAGGCACTTTACAGCTAGTGGGCCGACATAACAAGGGGGGACAGCGGACCGAAGAGTACATGCTTGAAACATTCGGCAACTGCGAGGTTCTCGCCCGCGAATCTGGATTCCGGGTCTACATGTCGAGAAAAGAGAGATGACAATCAGGGAATATCTTGAGGAATATTTAGGCGAAACTGAAGAAGGGACGTACAAGAATGTTGCTGATATTGACTTCTTCAAACTTTTGAGGATGTACGGCCGTGCCATAACTCTTTACGAGTTTATGAGACAATTTGAAAAGATTGCAGGGCAGAACCACCTAAATCTTAACCGCGACCGCCTGTATGCGGCCGCTGTACAGAGACTGAACAACCAATCGATTGACAACGACGTCCGCCTCCGGGACCTTGGCAAACTGGATGAAGTAATCTACTTCAATTTCCGGACTGAACTAAAGAAAAAGGAAGACTTTTTCGAGGGCGAACTTCGTGTAATTGCTCCCAAATTACTTGAGGAGACGTACACAAATGCATTCAAAAACTACTATCAACTCCGCTTCGTCGAGCTTCGTGACTCATATACTGCCATATCAAAGGTCAGAAATGAGATGGGTCCGCAGCTCAAGAACGCGAACGCAAAAGTCAGGGAGGCTCTGAACGACGGTGAGGTCATCGCCTTCCTCGCCGCATTCTACAAACATTCCCTTGAACATTCCCCTGATGAAGCTAAGCATTTCTCCTCTGGACTACTAACCTCTCTAAAGCTGGTAGACAGGATGACAAGAAAGTACCAGATGACTGAGGAGGATAGAACAACACTCAAATACATGCTTTACAAGATCGTCCAGGAGCTGGGCAACAAAATCTGATGGAAGTACTCGGATTCGATATAGTTCTGCATGAAGGCGTCTACATGCCTAGGGAAGATTCTCACCTCACAGTCAAGACACTCAAAGGAAAAATACCAAAAGACGCGAAGGTGCTTGATGTCGGCTCAGGTTCTGGGATTCTCGCCATGTTCGCGGCCAAGTCAGCCAAAGAAGTAGTAGCAGTGGACATCAATCCTGCCGCGGTTGAATGTACAAAAGAAAACGCAGAAAAGAATGAGATTGAGAACCTCAAGGTCTTGGAAAGCGACCTGTTCCAAAACGTCGAAGGCAAGTATGACATAATAATCTTTAATGCCCCTTATCTCCCAGTAGAGGACGAGGGCATGGAAGCCAAAGCCTGGTCCG
>CAZHTU010000035.1:0-7377 GCA_964535815.1 Candidatus Undinarchaeota archaeon | reverse complement strand
AATAGATTTCACACTCAAAATATTAGAAAAGATTGTTGAAAGATTGAGGGCAATGTCGCCTTTGGAGAAATGATGAGAAGTACCAATTTCGCAGGGGTGCAGGGGGTGAAACCCCCGCAATGAAGTGGGAAGAATATAGCAAGAAAGTTATGGAGCATTTCAAGAACCCGAAGAATATGGGTGACATGAAAGACCCTGATGGTGTTGCCAGAGTTGGGAATCCACAATGCCTAGTCCCTGGGACTAAAGTACAGACAAACCCAAATATTGAAAATATAGAAACCTTATCAGGAGGAAAACGAATATTATCACACGATGGTAACTTCCATGAAGTTAAGAAAACGATGAACCGTAAGTACACTGGAGAAGTCGTGACGATAAAGAGTCGTTTAGGGGGGTTTACGCTTACACCAGATCATGAGGTTCTCTCTATGAAGATTCCGGAAGGTGACAAGTTCCTTCGCACGAAGAATAAAGTTACACTCATACCGGACTGGAATCACGCCTCAGAACTAAAGAGGCGAGATATCTTGCTCTACCCTATACCAAAATACAGTCAAGATAAAGAAAAGATCTCGATCCCTTCGCAAAAGAAGAAGTACGACTTCAGGAGTAAAGACGTACCCAGAGAGATTAAGTGTGATAAGGAGTTTTTGCGCTTAGCTGGCTATTTTGTTGCAGAGGGACATACACGCATCAAAACGTGCAAGACTATGTTTGGACTCGCCTTTAATTCTGGAGAGATTGATTACATCAAGGATGTCAGAAACATTATCAGAAAGATATTCGGCCTCGAACCAAAAATCAAATTTGAACATCATAAAAAGACTGCAAGAATCGAGGTGAACAATGTTTTTCTTGCTCACCTATTCCGAGATATGTTTGGTTGTGGTGCTGCAGAAAAAAAGATTCCCGCGTTTATGATGCTCCTCCCAAAGGAGAAACAAGCTGCAATTCTATGCGGTTTGTGGCGAGGCGATGGTTTTGTAAATACAAAAATACCCAGAGCAGGATACGCAACTATTTCGTATGAACTTGTACAGCAGATTAAGATTCTCCTTATGCGCCAAGGCATCGTTCCGTCTATATATAGTGAAGAAGAAAAAACAGTTGATGGAGTTAGTCACAAAAAGTCATACCGAATACACATCGGTGGTTTGGAGAATGTGAAGAAAATTGCCAATATTGTCGGAAGAAAAATAGATGAATCAAAGTCTTCCCCACTACGAACCTGGGCAGACGAGAATTATGTTTACGTACCTGTAATGAGTGCTAGCAAGGAGCAATATACGGGCCTGGTCTACAACCTTGGAGTCGAGGGTTCTGCATCTTATACGACGGATGCTGCAACAGTACATAACTGTGGGGATATCATGGAGATGCAGATTAAGGTTGAGAAAGGAAAAATTAAAGATATTAAGTTCAAGACTTTTGGGTGTGTTGCAGCGATTGCGACTAGCAGTATGGCTACTGAGATGGTCAAGGGGCAAAGCTTGGAGGACGCAGAGAAGCTCACAGATAAAGCAGTGGCTGAAGCCCTGCATGGACTCCCTCCAGTGAAGATGCATTGCTCTAATCTGGCTGCGACCGCGATTAAGAAAGCGATAAACGACTACAAGAAGAAACAAGGTATGCCCTACGAAGAAATTAAGGAACAAGAGCATGAAGAAGATAAAAGCACAAAGAAAGATTGATGCCATCGGATTGATGTGTCCGGTCCCCATCAGTCAGACTGCAGAATTGATTAAAGAAATGAAGATCGGCGAGGTCGTCGAAGTTATTGCAGATGATGAGGGCATCAAAGAGGATATGCCTGAATGGTGCAAGAATTCAGGGAACGAGTTCTTAGGGATTGAAGTAGAGGACGGAGTCCTCTATCATGTTTATGTTAGGAAATCCAGTTAGTTCTAAGCGCCAATCCTCTTCCTGATTTCATCGTACACAAAGATAGTGAGCGAGAATCCTAGAATTAATAACCAATCGCCGAGCGCGAGCGGAACCGTGTGGAAGAGTGTTTGTAAGAAGGGTGTGTACACTACTAGGACTTGAAGAGAGATTGAAAATGCGACAGTGGCGAGCAAATAAGGATTGGAAAGGAGGCCAACCTTGAACAGGGATTCATTGTTCGACCTGCAGTTGAAGACATTAACCATCTGATACATGACCATCAGTGTGAATGCTACTGTGCGTGCTTTTGGGATGCCCTGGTCCAAAGTAAGCAAATAGGCGACGATGGTGCCTGCACCAATCACAGTCCCTGCAAGCAACCACATGAAGAATTTATGGAGGGTAATCATTCGTGTTTTCGGATTGCGCGGTTTGCGGCTCATTACATCCTTTTCTGAGGGATCTATACCCAACGCAAGTGCAGGAAGGACATCTGTACCTAAGTCGACCCAGAGTATCTGGGTGGCTAAGAGTGGAAGAGGTAAACCAAGAAGCATTCCGAAGAAGATAGTCATAAGTTCTCCTATGTTTGAGGAGAAGACATAGCGGAAGAATTTCTGGATGTCGTCGTAGATTGTGCGGCCTTCTTTTATTGCCTGAACAATGGCACTGAACGAGTCGTCAGTCAATATCATGTCTGAAGATTCTTTGGAGACGTCGGTCCCTGAGATACCCATAGCCACACCTATTTCCGCTTTCTTAAGGGCCGGAGCGTCGTTAACACCATCTCCTGTGACTGCTACAATATGGCCTTTCTGTTGAAGGGCTGAGACGATTCGCAGTTTGTGCTTGGGACTGGCGCGCGAGAAGATTATGTCCTTTTCCAGGACTTCGTCCAGGTCGTCGTCAGTCATCCGCTCAAGTTCTTCGCCATCTATCACTAAATCGGCATTAATCCCAATATCTTTTGCTACCGCTTGGGCAGTCACACCGAAATCTCCTGTGATTATCGTAATCTTTATGCCTGCATCCTTGCACAGCTTCACAGCTTCCTTGACCCCTTCCCTCGGCGGGTCGAGCATACCCATCAATCCTAAGAAAGTGAGATTCGCTTCGATTTCGTTCTTTCCCTTTGGTAATTCGCGGTAGGCAAATGCGAGCACACGCAAGGCCTGCGAAGCCATCTTCTTGTTCTGCTTTAGCAGTTCGAGCTTCTTCTCTTTGGTCAGTCTGAAAACCTTTCCATGGACAGATATTTTGGTACATCTTTTGATTACTTCATCTGGTGCGCCCTTCATGAATGCTACTTTTTCCTTGCCATGGGTGTGGATAGTGGTCATGCGTTTGCTCACAGAGTCAAATGGAATCTCATCTACCCTAGGATACTCATCGCGCAGAACGTCAAGGTCGAGCTTCATTTTCTCGCCTGCAACAATTAATGCACCTTCAGTCGGGTCGCCTAGGATACCCCAGGCATGCGCCTTCTCAGTAGTGACTAGATTAGCGTCGTTACAGAGGGAAGCAATGCAAAGTAAATGATGGAACTCATCCAGGTCTTTCGGACTCATTAATGTCTCACCAGAATAAAAATCTCCCTTTGGCCGATAGCCGGCGCCTGTCACTTCAACCAATTTATCATTGGCATAGAGGGCTTTGACAGTCATCTCATTCTTCGTTAAAGTGCCTGTCTTGTCAGAGCATATGACTGTCGCACTACCTAATGTTTCGACCGACGCAAGACGGCGGACGATTGATTTCTTGCCTGCCATCCTCTGGACACCCATTGCAAGTGCAATTGTTACGGTCGCAGGGAGACCTTCAGGCACTGCGGCTACTGCAAGACTTACAGCAAAGAGGAACATGCTGAAGAGCTCGTGGCCACTGAGAACACCCCATGTGAAGACAAAGAGGCATATCAAGAGGGTGGCTTTTCCAATGAACTTGCCGACATGGAATAATTCCTGCTGAAGTGGGCTTGGTTCCTCCTGAACCACTTGGGTCATGTCTGCTATCTTACCGAACTCAGTCTTCATCCCTGTCGCAGTCACAAGTGCCTTTGCCCGGCCCTTGACTACAATCGTGCCCATGAAAACCATATTTGATTGTCCAGAGACTGGGACGTCCTTGATTGCGCGAATGAACTTAGAGACAGGAACGGATTCACCAGTGAGCGTCGCTTCTTGTGTCTGGAAACTAACAGTTTCTACCAGCCTACAATCAGCTGGAATCTTGTTGCCTTCGCTCAATACAATAATATCGCCAGGGACTAGATGTTTCGCATTAATCTTCTGCTCTTTGCCATCTCGGAGAACTAATGCCGTAGGCTCGACCATACTCCGTAAGGCTTCCAATGAGCGTTCAGCTTTGAACTCTTGGAAGAAACCTATGAGTGCGTTTAACACTACAATTCCAAGAATCACTCCTGCGTCTACTTTTTCTCCAAGAGCAAAAGCCGCAAGTCCGGCTATGATTAGAATGATGACCAAAAGATCTGTGAACTGAGCCAATAGTCGCTTGGCGACTGGAAATCTCTGTGACTGGATTAGTTCGTTGGGACCATACTCTTTGAGTTTTGCCTTCGCACCTGCAAGGGTGAGGCCGTCCTTCGAGCTCTTTAAGGACTTGAATGAAGCTTTGACATCTAGCGTGTGGTACATCACTAAATACCAATACTCAGGTACTAATTAAAGTTTATATAAGAGAGATACATTACCAAACCCATGGCTTTCGCATTCCTTTCAGATGCAAATATGGTTCAATTAGCAGAAGCTGGAACGTTCCTGATAGTCGGATTGATATTGTCCAATCTCCTTGCGAACTTTGCTGCTAAGACAGCAAGAAAAAAGATTAGTAAGCACATGGGAATGATTGTGCACAAAGTCACACTCTATCCGCTAATCTTCCTCATCTTTGTTGGATTCTTAGGAATGCTGAGTATTGATTTAACTGCATTTTTGGCAGCTGCAGGGATTGTAGGTATTGCACTTGGTTTTGCTGCGCAAAAATCAGTATCCAATATCATCTCAGGTATCTTCCTATTAGCAGATAAGCCATTTGAAGTGGATGATGCAGTCAAGATTGATGATACACGTGGAAAGGTACTGAACATCAACCTATTGTCAACCCGTTTGAGAACCTATGACAACCTCCATGTCAGGATACCAAATGAGGATGTGGCCAGTGCAAAGATTATCAACTATTCAAGGTACAGGAAGCGCCGGGCTGAAATACCACTCCATGTCGAGTACAAAGCTGATTTGAATAAAGTGAGAAAATCACTACTCAAAGCAGTGAGTGGCCACAAAAAGCGAATTAAAGAGAAAGAGCCACAAATTCTTGTCAGAGAGCTTGGAGAGGATGGAATAGAGCTCGAACTCAGAGTGTGGGTCGAACGCAAGGGATTTATCTCAACAAAATCCGACCTAGTGCAGGCCTGTAAAGAGACTCTTGAGAAGGAAAAGGTCGACATACCCTTCCCTCAGAGAGATGTTAATCTGAAACTGTCAAGTGGACTTGCAAAAGCACTCAAGAAGTAGGTACACTTAAAAGTCTTTGTTCTATACAGATAGTCATGGCTAAAATTATTGTTTATGGGACACCGACATGTCCATGGTGCACTGTGGCCAAAGATTATCTCAAAGAAAAGGGTCAGGAATTTGAATACATCGACGTCGCCACGGATGACAAAAAGCGCGATGAAATGATTGAGAAAAGCGGACAAATGGGAGTGCCTGTGATTGATATTGACGGAGAAATAATCGTCGGTTTCGACAAAGAAAAGATTAACGAACTATTGGGGCTTTAGAGTTCCAGTTCTGCTTCCTGGATGATTAATAGGTCTTCCTTAGTGAGCTTGCCTGTTTTCTTGAAACGTGCTTCCACTTCCTTAGCTTTGGCACTGAGAAGTTTATGGTTCGTAGATTCCTGATACTTGCGTGTGCGCTCCTTCTCCTCATGGAGCTCACTTTTATGCTTCTTAATTTCAGCATCTATTGCTTTCAGCTTGTCGATTGGGATTTGGAGCTTTTTGTTGATTAATTTCCGCTTATCGCGGACTTCGTCAATCCTCGCGTAGATATCAGAGAGCATCTTGTGCTTTAATTCAGATTCTTTTGCATGTTTGAGGACTTGGTGATGATACTTTGATTGCTCATTCTTAAGACTGTCTATTTCCCTACGGACGTTTCTAAATTGCGTGAAGACCTCATCTTTCGCCTTAGAGGCTTTCAATGAGTCAGTGAGGTCTTCTATTGACTTCCAAACATCATGGCTTTTAGACGGGCTCAAAGATTGAGTCTGATAAGCCCATTCGGCCTTTTCGAGCTCTTCCTTAATTGCTTTCAATGGTCGCGTACCCTTGAATCCGTCAAGCTTTGTCTCTAATTCCTTTAGTTTCTTCGAGAGTTCACGGATTTTCCCAGTGAACTTCTCCCGCTCGGCTTTTGCCGCTTTGACCTTCTGGTTCAGTGCGTCCCTTTCTGTCTTAAGTTCCTGAGTAGTATCAACCTCTTCGCGAATCTTGGTGCTTAATGCTCCTTTCTTCTCAATGAGCATTCGCTTCTGTCTCATTGCTTCTTGACGAAGTGCACGAAGGCCTTCGACATCCAGAGAAGAGTCAATCTTGATCTCAGGAAGGTCTAGGTCATCGTCCTTCTTTTCTGGTTTTGGCTCTTCGGACTTTGCTTCTTCTTTCTTCTCAGATTTAGCTTCCTTGAGTTTGGCCTCTTTAGGCTTTTCTTCCTGTTTTTCCGGCTTTTCTTCGGGTTTCTGCAATTTAGCCTCTTGGCTGTCCTTGGATTTCTCTTCCTTTGTAGGTTCAACTGAATCTAGAAGGCTGGAATTGTCAGTCATTGTACTAGGAGTGGAAAAAGTCGTTTATATCCTTACCGCGCCGAAAACGTAATTAAAGGCGGTAGCCATGTAATAGGCAACTAAAAGGAGGGTTTTTTTCATGAAAACAACAGTCAGTATTATCAAAGCAGACGTAGGTAGCGTTCCAGGACACGCAACCTCACCGCCTGAACTGCTAGAGATAGCAGACCAATATTTGTCCAAGGCTCTCGAGGAGAAGCTCATCATGGACTATTATGTCACTAATTGCGGTGACGACCTCGAGCTGATTATGACTCATACAAATGGGCCAGACAACGAGAAGATACACAAGCTCGCATGGGACACATTCATGGCTGCAGCAAATAAAGCCAAGGAGATGAAACTCTACGGTGCTGGACAAGATTTGCTCACAGATGCCTTTTCAGGCAACATCAAGGGCCAAGGCCCGGGATGTGCAGAACTTGAGTTCGAAGAACGCAAGTCGGACCCAATTATTTGTTATCTAGCAGACAAGACCGACCCTGCGGCATTCAATCTGCCGATATTTAGGATTTTTGCAGACCCATTCAACACTGCCGGACTTATCCTTGACCCAGGACTCCACGACGGTTTCACGTTCGAAGTCCATGACATCAAGGAAGGCAAGAAGATTATGTT
>CAZHTU010000034.1:0-7622 GCA_964535815.1 Candidatus Undinarchaeota archaeon | reverse complement strand
CAACGCGAGACAACAATAGGGACTAAGCAAGTTGGGGAGGTCCAGAAGAGAGAAGGCGTCTCTCTTGACATTCCAATGGGTGGTTTTCCATCGATACCTGGTGGCTCTAGGGACCAGTGGTTGTCTTTGAAAGTCAGCAATACTGGTTATCTGGCTAAAGATGTCCATGTGTACATCGGAAATTGTGATGATGTGAACAAGATAGTGTTCACGCCTTTGGAAGATCCAAAGAAGTCACTAAATGTTCCAGGTGAGGGAGACGAGGGCTTTGCAAAGAACGATGGAGACTACAAAAAACAGTGCTATTTTGCAGTCGGTGGGTGGTCGTATAACAGTGATAAGACCTTTAAGACAGATATCCTCAGGAATTTACCCGAACCTATGAGATTTTACCTAGGGCCCAAACGCCTTACTGATGACACAGACAATCCTACAAAGAAAGATTTAAAGTCAATCAATGCTAATGTCACGCTCAAGTACCTGCTCGGGGAAGGATATCGAGCATTGACATATGATATCGAAAAAGGTGAGATGAAAACCAGCAAAAAGGAAGCACAAGCATTCCTTACTGGCGGACCTTTGGGTGTCAAGATCTCAGCTACCGAGAACAATGTTAAATCTGAAGTACCCTTCAAGTTGTATCTCGATCTTGTGGTTGATGGATCAGATGCAGATACTACTGAGGAAAGACTGGAACTAATCGAAAAGAATATGCGTATACATATCCCAACCGTTCTCGCTAAGTGGGATGAAAAACCAAACCTTGACAATCTGAACCGGGATGAGGGTATAGACTGTGATGAGGTAGGTATGCTCACAACGGTCGTCAGGGCAGAAGAATACTACAATTGCACCTTAATCAAGAAGGTTACCATTTCAGAAAGTGGAGCACCATACACGATAACCCTCAACCTCAACCCTGCCAAAGAGCTTCCGGAATCTATCGGACCTATAGTCATCGATTTGAAGGAAGGCGGGTATAGACATACTATAACTAAAAATAGGGCAATAACAGTTACAAAACAAGCAGAATGAGAATCGAAATACTTTTACTAATCTTGGCATTGGCGTGCGTGCAGACACAAGGACCTGCAGCCTGCGAGGTCGCTGCTTATCAGGACCAAGGTGTCGCTGTCACCTACTTCAAGCCCGCGTTCACAGAAGTGAGAAAAGGTAGTACGATCGACCTTTATCTTGAATATCAAAACCTCGGAGAGTCGATTGCACGAGATGTTCGATTGTATGATGCGAATGCGGATAATCTTGGAGGGATACTCGGACAAGTCACAGGTGGAGAACTAACTGGAACCCGCACAAACCGCCTGATGCCACCTGATATCGAGGCGTGCGTACCTGGAGAGATAGTGAAACCTGACTTGCTCGAGCTTAAGGTGTCAGATACTGCTGCTCCCGGAAAGGAGGGATCGCCTGTGGAACTCGCCCTGGTCTATGACTATACTACAAATGCCTGGGCAGATATCTTGACGCTCAGTAGGGACCAATGGCAAGTCCGGAGAGAAAAAGACACGCTGCCTGAGACCTTTGAGTGGGTGAGCGCTGGACCAGTAAAAACATACATCGAAGTCCCTGCGACGCCTATAGTCGATGACCACGATTTCTTGGTGAAGCTGTACTTCACCAATGAGCTTGGAGGGGAGTCATATCCCACCACTGGCATCAACTTCTTGGATGAAGAGATGAAAGAAAAAGTAGAAGTGGTATCTTGCTATCCGCAAGGATATGAAGAGGAAGGCTTTTGGAGGATGGCCAAAGAAAGTATGGATAAAATCTCGTGGAAGACTTTCAAAAACGTGATCGAAGATGTAATCACTCTAAACTTTGAAAATCTCTCACCTCTAAGCAGAGATACGAATTGTATTTATGAAGTCACAGTTACCATGCCAAAGAGCTTCGAATATGTCGATTGTGACAACTGTGTATACTTCGGTCCCGACATCAAAGATCTCTCAGAAGGAGGTTGGCAAGCGTCACCTGATGTAATCAAAGAGGGTGAACTGGTTGGTGACGATGTCAAAACCGCCAGAAGGTATATTGAAGTAGAAAACAGTGAAACCGGCAACCTTGTGCTTAAGTTCAAAGGAGTAAGCATCAGTTCAGCCAAAGACGTCAAAGATAACGAACCGCACAAATACTACCTCCGATTCAAGCTCAAAAAAGCACCTGAAGTCGAAGAGATATACAAAATTCGAGTTAGTGCTGACTACACTTACTACACAAAATACTCTACAGCTGAGAGGATAAAAATCGCAGAATGAAAAGTACAATCTTACCCTTGCTATTACTGGTATTCTTACTAGGTTGTGCTGGAGTACAGAACATCGCTTCTTCCTCTGATCCGGGAGTCAGGATTACAAAATTCTATTCAGACCAGGAAGTGTTGAGTCCGAATGAACGGACAGACCTCACAGCTCAGGTAACGAATGAAGGTGGCCACCGAGCACAGAATGTCGAAGCGACATTATTCAGGCTCGGAGAGATAGAACTGGTCGATGATGAGAAGAAGGCATATTCTTTTGGGGAATTAGAACCCGCTGACCCGATGTCGGATACTCCTGCAGAGAAGAAAGAGCACGTTTGGAGTGTTCGTGCTCCCTCAGATACATTCAAGCGTGAAGGATACAATCTCGGAGTTCAATTGAAGTATGATTACACCTCAGATGGCTGGGCTGATTTAGTTGCAACGACAAAAGAACAAGCAGAGGTCGACGCGAGCACTACAGGTCGTTCAGGCTCGTCAGTTGGTCCGATTGGTGTCGCTGTCTATGCTCCACCTGTTCTCTTGTATGACGATGAAAAAGAAGAAGGGAAACTCGCAACTGTTAGGGTGGACTTGCAGAATATGGGTGCAGGACATTTATCCTGTTCGCGCGGACCTGACATACCTGTGAACGAAGGGAAAGAAGACGAAAGACTAGATGAAAAGAAAGTGAACAGGGTGTGCAGTCTCGAACTCAGAGTGCCTGAAATCTTCTTAGATGTAGACAAATCGACTGGAGCATTCTGGAGTAGTAAAGAACTGCTCAGGCAGCCTGACGGAGTAGAAGTACCCTCAGGTACTCTTGAGAGATTTATGTGGTACTGCAAACCTTTGCCTCTCAAAGCGAATACTGATGCGGTTGATGATGCCAAAGTCGCAGAACTCCTCGAAGACCCTGATCTCATCGCGGAGTATGTCTGGGAACTCAAAAGAGAAGGTGGAGATATTGTTCTGACAAAAGACATCTCAGACATAGATACAGGACAATATGATGTGCTTGAGCTTATGCGCGGGAAGGAAAAGAGCTTCGTTTGCTACTTCAAGATTAAGACCGACGCAGTTGGAGCAGAACAAGTTATCCCGATACGCGCCGAGGCAAAGTACACTTATGCCACTGAAGCAGCATTAATGCTTCAGGTTAAGGACTGATTTCTGAAAATCAGGAAAAAGAAAGCCTTAAATATATGGTAAACAGAAACTAATCTTACCCTACTATCTAATATAGAAGGATACTGAAGGAGGTACAAAATAATGAAATACTGGAGTTTATTAATGATTCTCCTGGTGTTCGGATGCACTGGGGGAGGAGGCGAGGTAGAACCTGAATACAGCAGCTGTTCTCCCGTCGCCAGCACAGGGTTGCAGATAACTGCATTCTATCCTGAACTGGCAGAGGTCATGACGACCGACGAAGAAATCACATTTACCTTGGAGACAGAGAATCTCGGAGATTCCAAGGCCAGCAATATCAAAGCCGAGATATTCAACTACGGTGGATTTTCAGTTGAAAACGATAAGACTGTTGATTCGATAAGCGATCTTGAGTCATATACCCCTGACGCCGCGTTCACAGAACAGGCGAACTGGGTACTCACACCACCAACGGACATCGGAACCGGCGAGCCGCGCACATATGAGATTAAATCAAAGCTTAGCTTCGACTACACCTCAACCGGTGAAGTGGACGTCGTCTATATTCCTGACACTGAATGGAGAATCCGAAGGCAAGAAGGCAACACGCTCATCGAGGACAACCAACAGTGCTCATCTGGACCTGTTGCTGTGAGCGTCGAACCGATGAATCCAGTCATCGCTGCACCAGGAACTCCGAAAGAGTTCACGTTCAGGGTCATCCTGACTAACCTTGGTGAAGGCCGCGTTTGGAGTAGCACAGAAGGACTTGACAAGATTGACCGAGTTGAAGTAACACTCCAAGGTGAGATAACCCCTGTCAAGGGCTCATGCACGGACTTCAACACGGACACGGACGGAAAGCTGATTAGCCATGAAGACGAACCAGTCAAGCTCTCTATGGGTGCATCAAAGATACTCTCATGCAAGCTCAAGCTTGGTGACGCACCGGTTAGGGAAGCAACCTACCCGATAACTGCGAAAGCCTTCTACCGCTATGTGGAAGAAGACTCTACAGAGATTACAGTGACACCGAGCTCTCACAGCCTTGACTTCACAGAGAAAACGACAATAGTAGCCAAGAACGAGAAAGACACCGCCATTACTGGTGATTGGGTCCTTGATAACGATGAGAAGCACGAACTTGTCGTGACACTAGAACCTTACTATGATGGTGAATTCACAGAAGACTTCGCCGACACGACCAAGTCTTTGTGGGAAGCAACCGCAGTGAACAAGAACATGATAGATGCCTATGAATTTGCAGTAGTTGAAGGCTACCCTGTTGTAAACAAAGATAGCGCAGATAAAGCAGATGGAACGGTTACTGTTAGATTCAAAGCAAAACCTGTTGGAGACCCGCCAAAACTCCCTGATGCGAAACTATACGACACAGAATCAACGATAACCGTGAAATTGACTTACGGAGGTATTCGTGCGAGCAGAGACCTTGTAGACAAGAAAATAATAAAGGAAGCTGCTACACCACCTGCATAAAACTAAAATGAAAAAAATCTTAGTACTCCTGATGCTGGGAATAGTGCTACTTAGCGGATGCACTGGTCGACAGTTTAGGGGTGCTGGGATAGCTAATACCGGAATGGTAGTGACGCAGTTCGCCCCCGAAGATAAGGAAGTTCGGGGCGAAGGTGTCAACACCATGGAATTGTTTTTGGCACTACAGAACATCGGTGAAGCCGTTGCGACCGGGATACAGGTTGACCTTTTCAACTACGGGGACTTTGTAGGACGTACCTCCTTCAATCTTACGTCCCTGGACCCACCACAAGGTCAGACCCCTGGCGAAAAAGGCGACTTCACTTTTGTTTTGACGGTCCCAAGAAGGGAACACGGAATTATTGATACTGTTGACTTTGGTGCCCGTATCGCATATGACTACAACTCACGCGGTACTACTGATGTCTATGTTCTCCCGAAGGAAGAGTGGAAGGCTCGCGAGGGTATCGCTGGTCCGGCCGCAAGGACGGAATCTGTGTCCACGAACGGGCCTGTTGCTGTGAGCGTGGGAGCACGCCAGCCAGTCATCATTAGTGATGATGTCAAGACCTTTGCTTTGCATGTGGACCTGGACAATCTTGGAATCGGTTCTGTGAAAAGTGAGATTTATGGATATGATGTGGTCGACGCAGTTGACTTGATTGTGCCAGCAGGTTTCACAGTCGGGGATTACTGTGACTTCCAAGGAGAGTTGACACCAAATGGTGGTACACTGACAATCCAGCAGAACCCAGAGAGACTTAAGTTGACCATGGGGAGGCATAAAAGCTTGATTTGTAGACTGGCAGTAAACAATACTGCACTAGAGAACACCTATCCGTTCATGGCTGTCGCACGCTACAGATATCAGATAGACGGCTTCACAAGCGTCACGATAACTGGAGTGGGGGTTGAATAGATGGATATTAGATTGTTCGCACTAGTTTCGCTTGTGCTTGTATTAGGATGTACTGGCGGGGCTGGAGACCCAGACAGTATCGAAGCAGGACTTGAACCAGGGTATGGTTTGAAAGTGAACAGATTCTTTGCAGATTATACTAACCTAGCACCAGGTGATAGTTTTACACTGGAGCTCGAGGTGAAGAATGTTGGTGATGCAAGAGCATTGGGACAAAACTTTGAGGAAGACGATGAGTATCCAAAGATTTCTCTTTTTAGGAAGGGAACTTTCACGCTAGACTCGGGTACAGATAATACCGTGGAACAAAAACTTGAAACAGTACTCGAGCCGCCAGACCTGGAATTCAATGTTCCAGGAGAGTCTGACTCAGTGAGGTGGAGTATGATAGCACCCTCTACTAGTACAGAATATCCTTATACTTTTGGAGCACGTGTGGATTATGGATATGAGACAAACGCACAGATGGATATCAATGTGCTCACGAGAACCCGACTCCTTGCACTTGGAGAAGAAGGCCAGTCAATTTCAACAGGCAATTCTGAATCTACAGTGGGGCCTGTAGAAGTAAGAATAGAGGCACCTGACCGGCTCATACTCGATAGTAAAGGGAAAAAGACTTTCCCTGTAAAGATTGTGATTGAGAATATTGGAGATGGAATAGTCCAGAGCGCTCAGAGTGTTACTGGTGACTGCAACAAACAACTTGGTTGCATCGATAGCGTCAAGCTGATTGTGCCCAAATCTTTCAAGAAGGCAGATTGTGATGGCTTTGGAGATGCAAAAGAGACTAAAATAATTGCAGATGGCTATGCTTATCTAGCTAATGGCATCCGACTGATTGGAGGGACCACAGGATATATATCTTGTGAATTCACCGCATGCCCTGGTAAAGATTCATGCGAAGATGACACAGACTTTGCAGAGACTGATTTCGAAGAGACCTACACGATAATCGCAGAAGTCAAGTATGGCTATCAGATTGAAGCAGAAACAGATGTTGTTGTCAAAGGAACTGGGTTGGGGTGAATGAGACTATCTTTACTTCTCTTATTTATTTTAATTGCTGCAGGTTGTACTGGCAGTGGCGGAAGCAGGGAGATTACTGAAGCGTATACTGTTCCAAGAACAGGTCTGCAGATAAAGTCTTTTGAGAGCGACCTTGACATTGTGGCTGCCGGAGATAACTTCAACCTTGATATGGAGATACAGAATGTTGGAGGAGCAAGAGCCTCTTCGGCTGAGGCTGAATTGTTCAAGAAGGGCGCATTTAAGGTGGATAACACACCCTCAATCGGCCCGCTCTCAGCACCTGACTTCGAATACAACACTCCAGGAGATGTTAAATACCTTACTTGGAGAATGACTGCTCCTGAAGTTGATACTGACCTCAGTTACACGTTCGAAGCCAAAGTGGATTACACTTATGTGACTGAAGGTAAGAAAGAGTTCACTTCACTTTCCAGGGAGCGGCTTAGGGCATATGAGGATAAGGGTGAGAGTCCAAGAAGCTCGCCATCCGACGCCAGCATAGGGCCAGTGGACGTGAGGATTGATGTTCAAGATGTAGTACTTGTCGGTACGTCTAGAAAAGACCTCAAAATCAAAGTAGTGTTGGAAAATATCGGAGATGGTATTGTAATGAGTGAGACTGAGGAAAAAGACTGCACGATGAAGCTTGGGTGTGTCTCTAGTGTTGTTGTCATTATTGAACCCGGTAATACCTGCTCGTTCAATGATGGGGTGCAACTATCAGGAGGAGAAGCAGGGTATGTCACATGCACACTCGAGATAGGC
>CAZHTU010000033.1:0-7669 GCA_964535815.1 Candidatus Undinarchaeota archaeon | reverse complement strand
GTGAAATTGATTCCCATGGCCGCGCAAGCGAGCAGTAAGGAGTTTCCAGTATTGCATTCTGCGTCCCCGACATAAGCCAGTTCAAGTCCTTCTGTCTTGCCCTTGTGTTCAAGGACAGTAAACACATCTGTCAGAGCTTGGCAAGGATGTGCTATGTCTGAAAGACCATTGATTATTGGAATAGTAGCGCGCGCTGAGAGCTTTTCAAGCGTCGAATGCTTAAATGTACGTCCCATGATTCCGTCCACGTACCTGGACAGAACTGCACCTGTGTCTTCCTCAGTCTCGCCTCGCCCCAATTGCAAATCTTTCGGGCTCAGGTAGAGGGCGTGCCCCCCAAGTTGGGTCATCCCAACTTCAAAACTTATTCGCGTCCGGGTCGAGGGCTTTTCAAAAATCATTGCAAGGGATTTACCCTTCAAATATTCGTGGGTCTCACCCTTCTTAACCATCTCTTTCATCTTTTTTGTTTCTTCAAAAACTTCTCTTATTTCATCTGGATTGAAATCATCAACTTTCAGAAAATGCATGTAATCACCTTGTCACCTGTCAAAGGACTCAAGGTATTAATAGTTTCAGCATGTGTCCAAGGTAGAAAGCACAGATTAAGATAATTACAACAGAGAGCAGGAGCATCTTCTCTTTCTTGAGTAGCTCAAACAACTTTTGAATCTTCATAGTAATCCTCCTACTGCTATTCCAATACCTAAAAGTAAAAAGAACATTAACGGGTTAAAGAGGCCGAAGAATATCGCGCGTTTTTTGTCAACCCCATTTTCATAGAGTACATAGCCATGAATCAGTGGCACTAACAAGAGCGATAAGGAAGCAAAGCCGATTGAGCGCGTCACTCCGGCAATCGCATCAATATTGGACGTGAAGGTAGTGGGGGGTGCGGAAAAGACTGCGATGATGGCAAAGAGCACTAGTGGTAGGTAAATCTTCCACAGCTCAGTATGGAGCTTTAATCTAAGAATAACTCTATCCAGTTCGGCAATGAACCCGTGTGAGGCAAGCACCAAGACAAAGAAAGCGAGCGGAACTATAAACCTCCCCAAACCAAGCACTCCACTCAGTTTATCTGGAAGCGTAAGTATGTTCGTATATACACCTAGTGCCGCCAAGAGACCAGTAACTCCAACAATCTCCGCAGGTACATCATAACTTCGCATGTTGAATTCCTGCTCAGGTTTCTCGTCCTTTAGAATCTTCGCTGCAATCAAGTAGTCTTGATACGGACTTCCTTCGACTGTGCAATATCCTTCAAACGTGTCCGTGCTCCAGATGAGCAAATAACCTGTCCCGTCATAGAGTGTAAGCCAATATCCTTGAGGAAGCTTCTTCCCAAAAGTCATCAATCCCCTCAATCTCACCTTAGCGTGGCTGTACAGTTCTGGATTAGACTTCAACTGGGACACTTTCAGTTCAACGACCATGGAGATGTGTACTCACTCGGTCTTTAAATCATTTATTTTACCGAGGTGCGTACCATCGAGGAGGTAAGCATCTGCCTTTTTAACTCTGACTATACCATGCATATACGGCCCCAGAAAATCCTTTCCATCATTGAAAGCAATCCCTCTGGCCAATTCATTAAATGCAGGCATGATAATTGTCTCCTTAAGCTGGTTGTGTCCCACTTCAGGTGTAAGCAGTTTTGCATATAACTTTCCACGAATCCATACGCGTTCAAAAGACCTGAACCCTAATGGGTCCTGAAACTCTATTGCCGGGTGGTTATGTCCCATGACAAGTGTTGTGCATTTGCCAGGCTCATGGACCCATTTGTTTCCATGCGTCAATAAATACTTACCAAGAACCATCTCGCGATTGTGCACTTCAACTTCTTCAGGAACAAGTTTCTCAATCATACCATCATGATTTCCTTTGATTATGTGCGTCTCAATTCCTTTGAGCGCACTGAAGAACTCTGGAAGATTCTTCTTCTCATATCTAGAAGTTACAGGAATGCCATGCTTCACGTCACCTAAAAAGATAAGTTTGGTCGCTCCAGCCTTTTCCACGAGATTCAAAATTCTCTCAGTATACTTCTTAATCTGTGAGGGTAAATTAACCCCGCTCTTTAGGAGTACAGCTTCAATTCCCAAATGCACATCTGCAAGGATTAAATTCTTGCGGTGCACAAGGACAGGTTCGTCCAAAAGTGGTTTCATCCTCCGATAATTTTCGTCGGTCTGAGAACAAGTGATGCTAATTCAGCAATGTAATCTGGAGATTTGGCTACTATGTCTCCGGTTGTCACAATTCCTACTAGATGCTCACCGTCGACAACTGGGAGCTTTTTTATCTTGTTCTTGGTGAGTTTCTCGACTATCTCTTGCATATCTGCGTCTGGACTGATTGTTACTAAAGGAGAAGACATGATGTCGTCTACCTCTAGAAGCATCTGGTCCTTCTTTGGTGAGACGACCTTTTCAAGAATATCTCTCTCAGTTACTACTCCAATAGCTTCAGAATCCTTGACAATGAGGACACAACCTACTTTATGGTCAACCATGAGCTTGACCACATCAGCTACTATTGAGCCTGACAGTATAGTCACTACTTCTTTACTCATAATCTCTTTGGCTTTCATGGCCTCCCTTAGTCATCACAGTTATAAAAACGTGCCCTTGACCGCAGTAAGATATAAGAACGACGAGGTCTTTTATCAGCCTATGCGCAGACCAAAACTTGACGACTTAAAGAAGACGCTCGAATCCTTCACAAAGTTCGTCGAAGAACCTTTTGAAATGCCGAAGAAGATGACAAAGAAGTTTGTATCACGCATACAGCGTCGATTTCGTTATCTGACTTATGCACTGGACACGTCTTTGAAGAAGAAAGCTATAGACCGCATGTTTTATTCTTTTGAATACCTCCCACCTACAGGCAAGGAGTTCTGGTTCTTGTTATTCATGCCAGACGAGCGCGCTAAGGCCCGCCAATTATTCAGCGCATTCGGCCGTGCAAACACATACGGCCTCCAGACCAATGGAATAGAAATGAAAAGAAGTGTTAAGAGGGGAGGTAAGTACGGCGTGCAGAACACATTCTTCTATGATAAAAAACTGAAAACGCTTTCCACAGATGAAACCCGAATCAAGCTTGGTAAAAACATCGTGAGCACAACTGGCAACACTCGTGTGGAAGTCACAGGTAACTTTCCAAAGTACAGGTACAAGCTCCTAAAGGGTGATGAAGTCATTGCAGATTTCAAAACCTCCAAGCACCGCGCAGGGAGACGGACAAAGTGTAATCCTTACTTTAAGGGTCCGTTCGGTTACGCGTGTTTGAACATACTACTCAACTACAAAGGTAAACTAAATGGAAAGGAGGTCTCTGGTACTTGCGACCTGCAAAAGGTTGTGCTAGTCGGTCCTTTCATCCCCTGGAAGTGGGGCCGAATTACCTTCAAGAACAAATCTGAATTCGAATATTGGTGTATACAGACACCAACCCCCGGATACCAATATAAGCTACTCATCTTTGCGGATTTCTTCGATGCGAAGACAAAGAAGAACCATCATTTCGAAGATGTTCACATTCGAAACTTTGGGAACAAGCAGGACTATTGGATGATTGAGGCACGGAATAAAGACTCGGAAATCGTTACACTCCTTAAGAGCTATGGCAAAGAAACATTCCTCTTTTCGATGGGTAGCTCCTTCGAATATACACCTAACTTTGCTGAGGTGAAATCATTCGACATAAATGGACTACCTGGCTACTCAGCAAAAGAACTGGGTTCTGCAGTAGGGTTCCTCGAAGAGACCAGAGGTATTGTGTTCTGAACTATTTCCAAAACCTATGTGTCCGTGCGAAAGTCTTCTCTGCTTCTAGTAATTCCCTCAAGAACTCGAATTCTGTCTCAGGCCGCTTGGCCAGCACCCTCGCCGCTCCGTCCGGACCAACTCCTCGAGCCGCCAAGGCCAGCACTGCATTCTTCCCATATGACAATATCAAATTAGCAGTCTTGTTTAATTTATTGTACGCTGTTTTTTCGCTCTTCGTCAACGCTTCCCCGCGCACCTGCTTCTTGATAACATCACTTGCCTTACCAAATCCGGAAGTAATAACTGCCAGTATTCTTGCGCCACATTCAGGACATTCTGGGTCCTTCTGAATAGAATCAACAATATGGCTTGCATTCCATCCACAATTCATGCACATCAATTGGATTCTTTTACTCAGCAATCTCGCCTTGTAGATTTTCATTATCTCAGCTTCAGGCTTCGCAGGCGAGATGAGTTCTGGGTACGCGCGCTCAAGCTTGTTGAAGCACAAAGGTGATTTCCCTTCAGACAATGAGATATCAATATTCCCTTTCTTAATTCTCTCCAGAACATCTTGTGTTCTTGGGATATCCATCTTTGTCAGCAGGATTTCCCGAGACACTTCCTTGAATATAGGGAGCTTGAGCAGGTAGTCTCCAAGCCGCCTCACGCTCACTGACTGTAAATCAATTGACTTACTAATTATTCCAAACTTCTTGGCCACGTAAAATGCCCGCCATCGTGCCAATGTAGAATTCTCAAGCGTCTTGAGTGCCAATTCTTTCACCAGTTCTGGCCTCGCCTGCATCAATATCTTCTCGATAACTTGAGGCTCCATTCGTGTTGGTAATTCAAGTATAATCCTATACGGGTCTACGTGGCTCGAGACTGTCGAGCCGAGCTTTTCCATGAGCCTGGCACATAAGACTCGTGAGAGTGTATCATTCACAAGCGAGCCAAAGCAAGCATGAATAATTATATGTCGTCCCTCATTTTCTATCAGTATTCTGTCATGCGTCGGAACAGGTTTCGACACCATTTGTTCTCTCAAAGGTTCGAGTACCCTCTTAACTGCTTCTGAATCTATGTCAAACTCCTTCTTGAGCTCTTCTTCTATCTTTTGGTCCTTCATGCCTTGTGAAGCGCGGCTCTCGACAAATGCACGCAGGGCCCCAACCTTTTGGGCAACCTCATAAGGTACAGGCAATAAGTCACCTTTCCATGCAGGTATTGCTCCACCCACATCTCTGCATGGCTCGACAAGTATTTCCTCATCTACATCCACGACCTTCCACGCTTCTCCTTTACAGATGAATGTTTCCCCAGGATGTGCGAATTCAACAACAAAGGCTTCATCCAAATTCCCGACAGACTTAGAATCAACTACATTTTTTATCCTATATCTCTTTGCATCCGGAATCATGCTTAAATTCTCATAATAGTAGAACAATGCTTTCCTACTCCTATTGATAGTCCCATCAACATTTCTAAAGATGAGATGGGTTTCTGCAAGTAAATCAAGAACAGCTTCAAAGTCCTTCCAGTTCAGATCCTCAAATGGATACGCGTTCCGAATCAAGGCATAAATCTCTTCTGGTTTTGAATGGTACTCGTCCATACAACATCCAATAATCTGATTAGCCACTACATCCAATGCATTCTTGTGCATTCGTACAGGTTCCAATTCGTCTTGGCGAGCCATATGCACTACAATTATAGATTCACACACATCGTCGTAATCGCTCGGTATGATAATCCCCTTTGACTTCTTTCGGATACTGTGGCCCGACCTTCCGACCCTCTGTATAAGCCTTGCTACCTGCCGCGGGCTCATGTATTGAACCACTAGGTCAATTGTCCCGACATCTATCCCCAATTCAAGACTACTAGTAGCAATGATGCCTCTGGTCTTCCCTGATTTCATGTCCTGTTCGGCTCTGGTCCGCGCCTCTCGCGACAGGCTTGAATGATGTACTGCAATAGGCACTGATGGTGCCCAGGACCTCAAACGCGAGCCTAAAATCTCCGCACTTTCCCTGGTGTTGACAAAGACTAAAGTGTTCTTATGGTCCTCTATAAGCTCGCGAATCTTCCGGATCCGTGCAAATGCTTCCGATGTGATGAAGTAGTGCAATGATTCTTTCTCATCCTCTTCTGTGGCCTTAGGACACGCTATTTTCAACTCTGTTTCTCGAACAATACTGGCCTTGGTAATTTCACATCCCTTTCCAGCACCGACCAGGAATTTAGCGACTTCTTCGGGTGAGCCAATAGTCGCTGAAATTCCAACTCTTTGGAAATCCCCTGCAACCCTCTTCAATCTTTCCAAAACAATTGACAATTGCGCCCCTCTCTTGTCCTCAGCAAACTCATGCACTTCATCTACAATAACATACTTCACTCCTTTGAGATGCTGGCCCATTTTCTTCGCTGGTAAAATAGCATTCAATGTCTCTGGCGTCGTCACCAGAAGTTCAGGCGGCTTGTTGGCCTGTTTTGACCTCTGGTATTGAGTAGTGTCTCCATGCCTTACTTCAGCAGTGATATCCAATTCTTTAGCCCACCATTCAATCCTCTCAATGATGTCTCGATTAAGGCTTCTCAATGGTGTAATGTACAAAACATTGATTCCCTGTCCCCGGGTCTGCAGATGTCTATCTAAAATCGGACACAATGCACTTTCAGTCTTCCCAGACCCAGTAGGCGAGATAATCAAAACATTCTTCCCATCCAAAATGGCAGGGATAACCCTCCTCTGAATCTCTGTCGGTTTCCTAAATCGCTTGCCGACAGCCTTCCTTACTTTTGGAGAGAGCTTTAGAAATGTATCCATTTGAAAAAGTGAGTGGTGGGCCCGAGGGGATTCGAACCCCTGGTCTCGTGGTCCGAAGCCACGCGCCATATCCAGACTAGGCCACGGGCCCATCACCAAAGTCTGCGTGCTCTATATATTCATGTTCCCAGTATTAAAAAGCTATGCTCAGTATAATCGACGCCTACACTGACGAACCTGCAGGTCTTGGTGTCCCACCCTACCTGAACACCAATCCACGCTATGTGGCCGGAGCCTGCGAGGCGTGCCAGGAACCCTGGGAGTATCTAACAATCGACGATTTGAGAGCAGGCTCCCAACCAAAAGGCGACAAGCTTGTCGTGATAGCAGGCATCCACACGCCTGGCAAATACCTGACCAAGCGTCCAGGAACCATTGGTGAGCTTGAAACCCTCCTCCTGAGATACGACGGTACTAAATTTCTCGGCGGCCCTGCTGGTTGTCTAGGCTCAGGTGAATACGGAGGCCACGTGGCCGAAAAACCGACACGCTTCTATGACTATATAATCGACAGTGACATCGAGCTTGCCATCTTCAACTATCTCAAATCAGGCAAACCAAGCGGCAAATTAAGAACCTACAAAGAGCTCAAATCTTTTGCACTCAAGGGCACAAAACTTGCCAAAAAACACCCAGACTTCCCGTCCTCTCTAATCTGCGAAATAGAAACATACCGCGGCTGCTCCCGCCGCTCTTACTGCTCCTTCTGTACTGAGCCCCTAAGATATGGAAAGGCAGACTTTCGCCCGACCGAAGACATTATCGCCGAAGTCGAGTCCCTCTACAACCATGGCGTGCGCCACTTCCGGCTCGGCAAACAACCTTGCTTCTATTCCTACCAACTCAAGAACGGAAAACTCAATCCCGCGGCAATCGAAAAACTCCTCTCAAGAATCAGACAAGTCGCCCCAAACCTCAAAACCCTCCACATAGACAATGCTGACCCTGGAGCTATCGCCTCCCAACCAGACGCTTCCCGCGCCATAACTGAATCGATAGTTAAACACTGCACCCCAGGAAACATCGCAGCTTTTGGCATGGAATCTGCCGACCCACGAGT
>CAZHTU010000032.1:0-7678 GCA_964535815.1 Candidatus Undinarchaeota archaeon | reverse complement strand
TCTAGCAGACTTCTTCGAGACCTGCGCAAAAGAGTACAAGAACTCAAGAATTCTTGTCAACCTCCTTCAGTCAGACGTCCTCCGCTGCCTCAATTGGAACTCTATCTCCATCCGCGATTCCAAGCTCAAACCAGAACACCTTCTAAAAATCCTCAAGCTCGTCGATTCACACAAGATAACCCGCCGCACAGCCAAGAAACTTTTGGAGGACATCGTTCTCTCTGGAAAAGACCCAGAAAAGATTGTCCAACTCCACTCACTTGTCCAGATTGCAGACAAGACCAAGCTTGTGCCAATTGTCAAGCAAGTAGTAAAGGCCAACCCAAAGGCCAAAAAAGACTTCAAGACCGGCAAAAGGCAGGTAATCCACTTCCTTGCAGGAAAGGTCCAGGCCAAGGCCAAGGGCCGCGCCAATTCAAAGCTTGTGCTCAAGCTCTTGAAGCAAGAGCTCGGATAATTATTTCAATCCCTCTTCCATATTCAACCTATGCACGACTTCTATCTGAGAGCGTACAAGAAAGAGCTGGAGACCCGCGTCAGGTCTTTTGACAACAATCTATTAGAGACAGAGTACACCCTTTTCTTCCCAGGTGGTGGGGGACAATCATGCGACATCGGCACGATTGAATCTCCAAAGTTCAAGGGCCAAATACTCGAAACGCTCGAAGAAGGTTCCACAATCTTCCACAAGGTCAAGGGCAAAGGCACGCTCAAAAAAGGAGACAGAGTCAAGCTCATACTCGACTGGGACCGCCGCTACCAATTGATGCAGGGCCACACTGCTGAGCATCTGTTATACGGCCGCATCCAGGAGCTTTTAGGAACAGAAATCCAAAAGGTCAAAATCTCCCCTGAAAAGTTCGCAGTCTTCATCGAGGCAAAAACACTCCCCTGGCCGAAGCTTTTGGAAGCAGAGAAACAGGCCAATGATTCAATAAGCCGCGGTGATGAAGTCACGGCCAAATTATACGGCCCAGAAGCAGCAGGCAAGCTCAACAAGTTGCGTGTCAAGTGGGACAAGGTCTCAGGCAAGATTCGCGTTGTTCAGATTGGCGACTTTGATTTCTCTGCGTGTAAAGGTATCCACGTGGCAAACACCAAGGAACTCGAGCTCCTTGCGATAAAGTCAGTCAACCATGTCCAAGGCATCTACGAGATCGAGTTCGTGGTCGGAGAAGAAGCACGAAAACTAACAAGTGAGCGGAGCATGCGAACCCTCGAGCTTTCAGAGCTCCTGGCGACAGACGAAGCAAAACTCGTCAGCACAGTGTCCAACCTCAAAAAGTCCGAGTCCGACCTCAAAGAACGTTTGCGCGCTTTTTCCAAAGATACGCTTAAAGTAATTCCACACGAAGAACTCAGAGGCGTAAAAGTCTATTCAACAACTTTTGACGGCCTCAATAAAAAAGACCTGATTGACCGCATTGGCAAACTCCTCGCCGAACCAAAAACGATAGTGGCTATCGGCAACAAGGAAGACAAGGCCTTCCTGGCATTGGGCCGTTCTCCTGATTTAGACTTTGACATACTTCCCATCCTCAAAGAGGCATGCAAGAAAGTTGGAGGCACCGGCGGCGGGAGAACTAATTATGGCATGGGTGGCGGCCCAGCTCTAGACAAGACTGAAGACGCGGTTGCGTATATGCTCAAGACAATCAAGTCCAGGCTCTGACCAAACATTAAATACTATTGTGACCAAATATTTTTTATGTCCCCATTCGGTCCAAACAGAAAAAGCTTCAGCAGCAAAGATATAGCTCATTCGCAGTGGGGCGAGGTGCTCCCTCAAGTCTTCCTAACCAAGTATAAGATGCACATCAAGCGCGTCTTCAAGCGCGGAAGCGGCAATGGAGCAGTTCACGTGGTTGAGTTCCATTCGCTTCCAAATAATCTGCTCGGCACAGGCTTGGCTAGGGAGAAAGAGAAATTTGCAGTGCTCCAACGACGACCGTTGACCCGCGATAAGATATACCAACGCAGTAAGTCGATAGGCGAGATCCAGCGTGAACTCCATGGGCTCACTCCTCATATCCTTCCAGAGGTCTATGATTTGCTATACGCAGACAAGTCCGAGTATATTCTTATGCAGTACTTCCCCTACGAACTCCTTAGCAATGTGGGTCTGAATAAACGGAGAATGGTTCCTATAGTACGCCAGCTCAAAGCAGCATTAGATATTTGGCACAAGAATGATTGGTATCACTGTGACTTTGGATTATCGAATATACTAGTAAAGGTCGAAGGCCGCGTATGGAAGGATTATACTCCATACATCATCGACTTTGGTGAAATCCGTGATTGTAGGGGTGACTCTATTACTGAGTGGAATGACTTCATGGAACTATACAAGTCAATTGGCAAAGCCTATGGTCCTAGGGACGCAGAAGACATCTGGAACGCTGCGACACGATAACCCAAAACCATTTATTACCCCTTACATTACTCACTCTTATGCCACTGGTTACTATCCGTGAGATACTCAAAGGAGAACACACTGGAAAGACTGTCAAGATCCGCGGTTGGGTCTATCGGTGCCGCGCATCGAACAAGATGGCTTTTTCGGTTGTCCGCGACACGACCGATATAATCCAATGCACGACATCTTTTGATTCAAAAGCCTTTATGGAAGCGAAAAGAGTCACACTCGAATCCTCTGTCAGGATAACTGGCAAGGTACAGAAAGACAAGCGAGCTCCTGGCGGCTACGAGCTGAAAGTATCCGATTACGAAATTGTCTCGCTTGCAGAACCATTCCCGATTGGCAAAGACCTCTCTGATGAGTTCCTGCTTGATATCCGCCACCTATGGATTCGAAGCAGGCCAATGAACGCCGCCCTAAAGATACGCTCAACTGTCTTCGGCGCGATACACGAATTCTTCAGAAAGGAAGGATTCCATGAGATTCAAGCCCCTTCATTCGTCTCCGGCGCGTGCGAGGGTGGTTCGACGCTTTTCGAGCTCGAATACTTCGGCAAGAAAGCCTATTTGACTCAATCTTGGCAATTATATGCAGAAGCCATGGCAACTACCCTCGAAAAAATCTACACAGTCGCACCTTCTTTCCGCGCTGAAAAGTCTAGAACGCGCAAACACTTGACAGAGTTCTGGCACAACGAGTGCGAAGCCGCCTGGTATAGCCTCGAAGAAATCATGAAAGTCGAAGATAAATTAGTCTCACACATCTGCCAATCTGTAGCCAAAGAAAACAAGGACGAACTCAAGGTCCTCGGCCGCGAACCTTCCTATCTGAAGCGGGTCAAACCCCCGTTCGAACACGTCACCTACACTGAATGTATTGAAAGACTTAAGAAGAAAGGTTTCAAGATAAAGTGGGGCGATGATATCTCCACCGAAGCTGAACGCAAACTCACTGAAGACAGTGCGAAACCTATCCAAATCACCCACTACCCTGCGAGCCTGAAGGTATTCTACCACCGGCTCGACCCTGCAAACCCCAAGGTCTGCTTATGCAACGACATGATTGCTCCTGATGGTTACTCAGAAATCATCGGGTCCGGCGAGCGCGAATACGACTATGATATCATACTCAAGCGAATGAAGGCCGAAAAGATGAACCCGAAGGAATACGAATGGTACCTCGACCTTAGGAGATATGGCTCTGTCCCACACGCAGGTTTCGGCCTCGGAATAGACCGCGTCGTTTCATGGGTTGCTAATCTAAAACACATCCGTGATGCCATCCCATTCCCGCGAACAATTAATAGAGTATATCCATGAAGAAACAAAAAGACTCACTGATTGGCGTCCTTTCAGAAGGGTTCTTCATATTCCTCACTATCTTAGTCTTAGTACTCGGCCTCAATGAGATTGTTGGCGAGCCAGTCCTCTTCACGTCCTTAGCCGCAACAACATTTGTCATCTACATGCACCCCAAGTCAAAAATCGCAAGGCCAAAAAACATCCTATTCAGCCACCTCACAGCAGCAACAGTCGGCTTCCTAGTCGTCCTGCTTTGGGAAGCTCCTCTCATCGCGTCCTATGGCAATCTCTTTGCCTACGGTCTGATGGGTGCCCTTTCAGTCGCCATAGCTTCAATCCTAATTGACATCGGAAATGTCGAACACCCTCCTGCGGCAGGAACCGCATTAGCATTCACATACAACATCCATGAGTTTGAGATGTTCTCCACTCTAACAGTAGCCCTCCTCATGATCCTCGGTCTCACATTCCTAAAAAAGCTCGTCGACGTCTATGTCGATTCTTTCAAGAAAGCCAAGCTCAAACCGCTTCGCTGGCTCCAAAAGCAATTATCAAGGCACAAACCGGCAGATTAAGGCGACCCGATGCACTCGCCAGCAGTACATACACAGGAACAACTTCCAGTGGCAGGGCAACAGTCTGCATCAGTCGTGCATGAGCCGGTGCACCATTTCTTTGAGAGAGTTGGCAACCATCCTAAGATGTCCAGCTCTCCTTCACTTTCATCAGCTACCTGTTGAGCCATCTCACTGACCTGTTCGCTCGGCTGTTCAAAACCTCTTGTGAAATATATGGTTGCGAACAAAAGCACAACCAAAGCCAGGACTAGAGCTGCGATAGTACTAAATGAGAGTTCAAAACCGTGAGACATCTTAGTCATCCATGCAACGGTTAGCTGCTACTTCTGTGCACTCAGGACTGTCACAAGCATTTGAACAGTCTATCTTACACTGAGTTTCACTGGGATAGTATGGGCCCCAATTCTTATTGATATGTGGGACATAGTAGCAAGTAGTTTGTGCGTCACCCGCTTTACCAGCCACGGTCGCAGCGCATTTCCATGTCGCACTGTAGCACTTGAAATCTTCATCGATTGCAATGCAGTCAGCATCACGTGTGCAGGAAAACCTTCCCTTTATGCGTCCAATCAAACTACTGATGTCAAGCCCACCACCCGGTGCCGTTTCTAGATCTACGCCTTTTTCTGCGGATTGACCAATTAATCCAAACCGTGCGCCGACTTCTTGTACATTCCCTCGGAAGAAGACCATAACTACCAATAAAACAACCAGCACGCCTACAAGCATAGCAATTGTGCTAAACGAAATCTCCATGCCCTTTTTGTTTTTGGTGATTGATTTCAACATTTTGACTATTTAACAATACACATTTTATCACTCATTTCTGCGCATTTATCAGAGCCGCATTTAGCAGAACATTCATCGTTACATTCGTTACCTGGATAGTATGGTCCCCACCCTTTATCCGCATAGTATACATAGTAGCAATACGTTCCGCGCCCGCCAGGGGGTTCGATACCCTGCTCTACCTTACGAGTAGCAAGGCACTTGTCAACTCTTTCACAGGTGTATGGCGCAGTACAGTCATCATCACTTGTACAAACACGCGGCGACCCAAACCAACTTCCAATCTCTCCGAGTAATCCACCTATCCTCTTTTCTTCGCCTTGTGAATTTGTCGCACTCGTAGCGAACTCTTTGAAGCTTTCAGTTCCAATTTCCCTAAAAGCACCCTGGAAGAACATCAATACCACCAAAAGCACGGCGAAGATAGCAATGAGCATAGCTATCGTACTGAATGTCAATTCCATTCCTTTTTTGTTTTTCATCTCGATACGCATTTTCCGTTTTTGCAGTCCATTCCAGATTCACAATGGCCGTTTTCGAGGCATTCTGCACCCCATCCGCCTTGTTGGACTGCGGCACCGACCGCTTCTGCCGGAGTGAGGTCAGTATCCTGTCCGACCTCTGCGGCCTTTTGCAGGGCCACATCCTCTGCTTCTCCACGCATGGTCGTGAGCTTGCCGAACAACCTACTGCTCGACCCTGATAGGTAGAGGGTCATAATCAATAGCGCAATCAGGACCATGATTATGATGACAATCGTCTGCAATGGGAGGATGATGCCTCGTGCCATGGCCTCTGTAAAGCGTTTAGAGGTTAAAAACCTTAGGGTTTGTTTGGGTTTGTGCAGATTCTTTGGTCCAGCTTTCTTCTAAAGAAAGATGGGTTAAAAACCTTAGGGTTTCCTAGGGTTAGGCTTCTTACTCTCTTAGGTCAAGTGCACTTCCAAGTATTCGTGCCCGAGACCTGTGCGCACGTGCATGTGCTGAAGCACTCGCCATCACAATCAGCATTGTCATAATTTCCAGTGGGGCATATCAAATCCCCGCCGACACCAACTGTTCCGAGTGCGGCGTCCTCGACCGTTCTCAGCTTCTTGGTGAGCTCTGTGCTTCCACCAGATACAAACACGGCAACGACCACGAGTACCATCAGAACTAGAATTACGATGATGATAGTGTCCATCGCCAGTTCAATGCTTCCCTTATTGTTCATGTATTTCATTCTGATTTTCTCAGGTGTCAGGACAGAAGTATCTCTGCCCTACTTTCTTACAGTTATCTGTGCCGCACGCCCTTTCGCATGCCGCGTTGTTCTCGCAACCTATAGTATGGAGGTCAAGCGAGCACTCGACATCTTCTGTGCCTGTGACTGCTTCCCTCTCAAACTCGAATATCTGCTGCCATCCCCCTCTGCCGTGCGCAGAGACATAAGTGATGACTATCATAGCCGTGATGAGTCCCATAAGTAAGATGACAATCATGTTCAATGAGAGTTCAAATCCTCTGTTTTTCATGTTCCTTTCTTCTTGCAGACGCAGGCATTTCCGACCGGTCCGCATTCGCAGTTGGTGCCGCAGTCGATGTCGCATACACCATCACATGACTCATCATTCAGGGGCCAGTGGCCGCCTGGACAATCGGCGATTATCGCTCCAATACCTTCAGCGACTGTATCTCCGCTCCTGACTGCAGATTTGCCAAAGTCAGTCATCTTCCCGAAAGTGTCCCTTGCCCCACTAGAGAAGTAGAGCATGACTATCAAAAGCACAACCATACAGACTATCAGAATAATGATAGTATTCAGGCCGAGTTCCATTCCTCTCTTCATAGAACGGTATACGCAAATGCCACTTAAAAACCTTTGGAAATCTTCGGGTGAATCCTGAGCCTTTAGGCGCGTACACACTCATACAGGAACTGGCAGGCACACTCATCAGGGTAGGTACTGCAGACAGACTCTTCCCCAGTCTGGCAAGCGGCTGCGTTCTCGAAGACGCTCGGCGGTATGTCTGGCGCACATGCTCCATCTGTTGGCTCGCCATCTGAGTCCTCCCTGACACAACCGACCTTATCTAGCCTCTGCACGCATTTGCAGAGCTGACCGAACTTGCTATCCTCACATGCTGTTTTGCAGTGAGCCTTGGTCGAGAGTTTGCCTAAGGCAGTCGGACCATCTATCGGGAGTGTAGGGCAATCCACACTACCTTTACCCCATGCACCGAGTATTGTGTCTTCTAGGAAGGTTCCGGCTTTTTCACTACCTCCGACCGATTTCTTCTCAAAGATAGCGATGTCAGAGATGCTGCCTTTCATAGAGCTGCCTATGAGTGATATCATGATGAACCCGACAATCAGCATACTCAGCATCATCACCACCATCCGGAGGCTGAGCTCTACACCTTTTCCCATAGAAGACTATACACTCATGGGCATTAAAAACCTTTAGATTGGCCCTTTGATACGTCGTGGTGTCAGAACTCAATTATAGCTGGGTGTGGACGGGGTCTCGGTCACCCAGTTGTTACTGCACCATGTGTCAAGGCCGAAATGGTCTGTCCTGAAAATTGTGGTCTCGCACCACCAGCCGCAATC
>CAZHTU010000031.1:4360-7789 GCA_964535815.1 Candidatus Undinarchaeota archaeon | reverse complement strand
ACAGTGATTAGAGGTCGCATGCGTAGTAATTAATGCGAATCTTTTAAAAGGATTCCCACCCTCTATAGAGACAACAAAGATCATGGTGCGTTTTCCACTACTCGTTGTTAATTTCAAGGCGTATAAGCAGGGGACAGGTCCTGGCGCTATCAAGATTGCTCAAGACCTGGCCAGAGTCAGGGAAGAGACTGGCGTTGAGGTCGTAGCAGTACCGCAACATTTCTGGTTATCTGAAGTTTCAAAGATTTTGCCTACTTTTTGTCAGCATCTTGATGCAGTTCAATTTGGGAGCAGGACAGGCCATATCCTGCCTGAGGCTGTGAAGGCTGCGGGGG
Organism: Candidatus Undinarchaeota archaeon; assembly: GCA_964535815.1. Taxonomy (GTDB): domain Archaea; phylum Undinarchaeota; class CAZHTU01; order CAZHTU01; family CAZHTU01; genus CAZHTU01. The sequence goes on along the minus strand of CAZHTU010000031.1, from coordinate 7,454 downwards.
CGATTGGTACTCTATTAAACCACAGTGAGCGGATTATTGGACTCGAACCTGCATGTAATAGTATTGACCGCGCAAAAGAATGTGAACTCTTGAGTTGTGTTTGCGCAGAGAATGCCAGACTTGCGAAAATCTTTGCTGAATTCAATCCTAATATGGTCGCTGTCGAGCCGCGAGAGCTCATTGGTAAAGGCCAGTCAATTAGTAAGGAGAATCCTGAAGCTATTACAAAGTCAATAGAGAATGTAAGGAGCGTCAATGATGAGACACATATCCTGTGCGGTGCTGGCGTGTCCACAGGGGATGATGTGGCTAAGGCATTGGAGCTCGGAGCTGAAGGAATTTTAGTCGCAAGCGCGGTTGTTTGTGCAGATGACCCGTATTCTGTAGCCTTAGAAATGGCTGAAGCTATGAAATAATATGTGTGATTTCCTGAAAATCAAGGATTTTAAGTTAAAAGGTAAGCTTGTGCTCGCACGAGTTGACATGAACAGCCCTATTGACCCTATGAGTGGGGAGTTTCTGAACATTCGTCGAGTGATTGGAAGCTCAAGAACCTTGAAAGCATTGAGCGACAAGGGTGCGAAGGTTGTAGTATTGGCGCATCAAGGGCGTCCCGGAGAAGAATATGACTTCACGACCATGCAAACGCATGCACAGGAACTTTCTAAGATTCTTGGGAAAAAAGTGAGATATATAGATGATATCTTTGGTACTTATGCAAAAGAGGAAATAAAGAAGCTCAAAGATGGTGAAATCCTCTTACTGGAGAATATCAGGTTCTATTCTGAGGAACTTTTAGACAGGCCAGCGGATTCGCAGTTGAAATGTCATCTGGTGCACGAGCTTTCAGGACTTTTTGACTACTATGTGAATGATGCTTTTGCTACTGCTCACCGTTCACAGCCTTCACTGGTAGGTTTTGCTTACCAGTTGCCTGCAATGGCCGGCGTGACTATGGAAGAGGAACTTGAAGTACTTGGAAAAGTGCTAAAGAGTCCGAAAAAATCAACGATATTTATGCTGGGCGGGACAAAAGCAAAAGACTCTATGAAAGTCATTGATAAGGCATTGACCAATGGGTACGCAGATAAGATACTGACTTCAGGATTGGTTGCATTAATCTTTTTGGCAGCCAAAGGATATGATTTAGGCACGCCGACAAAAGAGTTCATGCGCGGAAAGGGATTAGACAAGCTAGTCCCTTACGGACAGGAACTGCTCAAGCAGTTTGAGGACCATATTGAGTTACCCACAGACCTAGCAGTCAATAAGCAGGGGAGCAGGGTAGAAGTCAGCCTTGGTGAATTACCTTTACCTTACGTCATATCAGATATCGGTTCTGGGACAATAGGGAGATATGCATATATCATCTCGCAGGCCAAGACTATTTTGGCCAATGGACCTGCAGGGTATATTGAGAATGATGTGTTTGCACAAGGGACTAATGCATTAGTAGAGGCCATGTCTAAATCAAAAGCGTTTACAGTTATAGGCGGCGGGCATCTTGCAGTGAATGCTGAGAAGTTAGGCCTACAGAAGAAGATAGACCACATCAGTACAGGTGGCGGAGCGTGTATTTTGTTCCTGGCCGGGGAGCGATTACCTGTGATTAATGCGCTCAAATATTCAGCCAAGAAATTTAAGGAGGGTAAGAAGAAGAAATGAAGGTAAAAGTCGCGATTAATGGTTATGGAACGATTGGAAAGCGTGTGGCAGATGCTGTGTCATTGCAGAGTGATATGGAGATTGTCGGTGTGGCCAAGCGGAAACCGACCTTCGAAGCTCGCATGGCCTCTGGATTTGGATATCCTCTCTACTGTTCGGACAAGACAAATACTGGGTCTTTTGAAGTGGCTGGACTGGAGCTTAAAGGCTCGATAGAAGAGCTCGTAGATGAAGCAGATATTGTGATTGACTGCACACCTGGAAAAGTGGGCGCAATGAATAAAGAACTGCTTTACGAGCCGAAGAAGACTAAAGCTATTTTCCAGGGCGGGGAAAAGCCGCACGTTGCTCAGTCTTCCTTTAATGCTTTGTGCAATTATAAGGACTCAATTGGTAAGGACTATGTCCGGGTAGTTTCATGCAATACTACAGGAAGTTCGCGACTGCTCGGGACGCTCAATAATGCGTACGGACTTGGAAAAGTGTTTGGTGTTTACATTCGCCGCGGGGCAGATCCATCGCAGATAAAGAAAGGGCCGATAAATGCTATTGTTCCTAATCCACCTACTGTACCGAGCCACCACGGGCCGGATGTAAAGACAGTTTTGCCGATAGATATTGACACGATTGCAGTGTTAGTGCCGACGACAATCATGCATCTGCATGAGTTTGTGATAAATGTCAAGAAGAAGCCAGAAGCTTCAGAGGTTTTGGATTTACTCGGAGGTACATCGCGAATCGCGATTGTTTCTGCAGAGGAAGGGATTCATTCAACAGCAGATATTATAGAGTATGCGCGCGACCTAAAGAGACCGAGGAATGATGTGTATGAGAACTGTGTGTGGAAGGAGTCAGTGACCTTGAATGATAATTGGCTTTTTGTTACCCAAGCCATTGGTCAGGAATCAATTGTCGTGCCTGAGAATATAGATTGTATCAGAGCCATGTGCGGACTTGAGAATGACCCAGAAAAATCGATAGATGTCACAGATAAGACGTTAGGTATCAAGAAGGGTTGGTAAATAAGCCATGGACATCCTACTTATCGGAGGGGCAGGTTTCATAGGAAGAAACATAATAGAATCCCTTCCCAAAGAGAAGTACAATATCACAGTACTCAGTAAGTACTTGGAGCCTGACCGGGTTTCTCTTAAGAGATTTGAAGAGATTACACTGACAGATAAGTTTGATGCCAAATATGATTGTGTCATAGACCTCGCACGCAGTGGTTTTCTGAATAGTTTAGCACATACTTTCAAAATGCTGAACAAGTGTAAAAAATATAAGTGCGGCAAGTACATTTTCCCGTCGTCTGCGGCTACTTATTTACCTCCAGTAAAAAATCCTTGTGTAGAGACTCAACATCGACTACCTAGAACAAAATATGGACTCAGCAAGTCTTTGGGGGAATCGCTTTGTCGGCGCTTTG
>CAZHTU010000031.1:3596-4350 GCA_964535815.1 Candidatus Undinarchaeota archaeon | reverse complement strand
CACAGAATTTAGAGACAGTATCGCTCATATTGTTTAATGTATATGGAAATTATGACAAGGGAAGCACAATACGCAAGATGATCCAAACCTGCCTTGCTGGAGAGGATTTAATTGTGTACAAAGATGTGATTAGGGATTATGTACATGCTTCAGATGTTGCGGAGGCATTTAGAAAGGCAAGTGAGGTGAATAACTTACCTCCCTGCCTGAATATCGGTTCTGGGGAGACTGCTTCTAATGAGTTTCTTGCAGAATATATAATCAAAAAAACCAAGAGTAATTCAAAAATAATCCTAAAAGAGAATAGGAAGATAGTGAAAGAATGCTGGGCTGACATAAGCCTGGCCAAAAAAGTATTAAAGCATACACCTAAAAAGGGCATTGAACAAGGCATAAATGAAGCTATACAGGAAACAAAAGATGAATATCAAAGGTAAAAAAGTATTGGTAACAGGTGCAGGCGGTTTTATAGGGAGCCATTTGACAGAGCAGCTTGTCAAAGAAGGCTGTGAAGTATCTGCTTTTGTTAGGTATACTGCCAATAATGACTGGGGTAACCTTGAGTATACTACTGTTAGGGATAGGGTTGAAATTATAAGCGGTAATCTAAGGGACCCAGAGATAGTACGAAACGCAGTCTCTGATTGTGACGTCGTCTTCCATTTGGGCGCGATGATATCCATACCCTATTCATATGTCAATCCGCGAGAAGCAGTGGAATGCAATGTGATAGGCACTTTCAATGTGCTCAATG
>CAZHTU010000031.1:0-3586 GCA_964535815.1 Candidatus Undinarchaeota archaeon | reverse complement strand
AGTCAGAGAACTCGGAATAAAAAAGATGATACACACCTCAACAAGTGAGGTCTATGGTACTGCGCAACAGGTACCAATCTCTGAAGAGCACCCTTTGAATGCACAGTCCCCTTACTCAGCATCAAAGATTGGAGCAGATAAGCTCGCAGAAAGTTTCTTTAAAACATATAAAACACCAGTCACGACCATTCGGCCGTTTAATACTTTCGGCCCTCGCCAATCCGCAAGAGCAGTCATTCCGACGATAATCACACAATGCCTCAAGAATGAGAAGATATATTTAGGAGATACTAGACCAACCCGCGACTTTCTTTTTGTGACAGACACTGCAAACGGTTTCATAAAAGCAGCAAATTGCGATAAAGCCAATGGAGAAACCATCAATCTAGGAACTGGAAAAGAAGTTTCTATTAAAGAAGTGGCAGAAAAAATAAAAGAGCTCAGTGATAGCAAGTCAAAGATAACTTTTGATGAAAAACGCGTAAGGCCTGAAACTAGTGAAGTAATGCGGCTCTGCGCAGACAATAGCAAAGCAAAGAGCATGCTCAAATGGGAGCCTAAAATGACCTTAGAAGCAGGACTCAAACAATGTATTACCTGGTGCTCCGAACATAGCCAGTTCTATAAACCAGACAGGTACAATATTTGAAATGAAAGCAGTAGTTCTTTGTGGAGGTTTGGGCACAAGATTACGCCCACTCACATATCAAATACCAAAGCCGCTCCTACCAGTAGGAAAGGAACCAATTCTAACATTTGTAATCAAACAACTAGTCAACCACGGCTTCAAAGATATTTGCCTTGCTACTGGCTACAAATCAGAACTTATCGAGGCACATTATGCAGATGGCAAGGCATATGATGCAAACATCACTTATTCGAAAGAAACAGAACCTTTGGGAACTGCAGGGCCGCTTAAGAAGATAAATGACCTAGACAAGACTTTCCTTGTGATAAATGGAGACATACTCACTAATCTAGATTTGAAAAAGCTTTACAAGTTCCATAAAGAGAACAATGCAATAGCTACCATAGCAGCAAAAGAACGTAATGTCAAGATAGACTTTGGAGTCATCACAGAAAAAGAACATAGGTTAAGTAGCTACGAAGAAAAACCGAGGATAGATTACCTAGTGAGCATGGGCATAAACATACTCGAACCAGAGGCAATCGAACACATCCCTTCCGGACGATTTGATTTGCCAGAACTCATGTTAAAGCTGAAATCAACAAAGCGAGTCTACACCTACCGCACCAACTCCAGAAGGTATGATGTTGGTCGGATGGAAGACTACAACAATATCTGTAACAATGATGCCGCTGACTTAGTAGGCCCTATTGAGTAGAATTAAGGCTCTAAACGATAGATTTTGTCAGTTTCTCCACGTATTGACTCAAATGAGAGAATACCAAACAGATAACGTGAGAAGCCTTTTGGTTCATACCTTACTTCAAACACCAGCTCTTGCTCTGCCAAGTAATTGTTGAGCACCTCGCCCCTCTGGGCCTCGGTGCCAAATGTAACATAGTAGTCAAAATCACCATTAATCAGCTCTTCATTGGAGATGAGTGGATAATCTGAAAGCGCATGTACGAATATATTCCCTGTTGCAATTTTAGAATCTAGTGGGAGTCCTTCTAGATACTCGGTAAGTTGAAATGCGCTATCATTTGAATAAAATGTGAAAAAAGAGAGAAGTGACATTGTTGAGATGAAAAGCAATCCGAGTACGAAGTATGCCTTGAACCTGTTCTCTGTAAAAAGGCTTTTGACATAGTGAGCGACCAGGATGGATGCTGGGATGAACATTAGTGTGTAATTCCTGAAGAGGCCTGAACTAATTAGATACAATCCAAAGTAAAAGAAGAACCATGTCGAGAAAAGTAGTCGTTTCTCCCCAGGCGGATAATGTCTCAAGGCGATGAATGTCAGAGTGATTAAAAAGAGGTGGGGAACAAGATAGTAGACCCCATATTCAGAGTGGAAACCAAACAAGAATTCGCTCAGATTCTGCAATACTACTCCAACCGGATTACCTGACACAAAAGCATATGCTACCTTGTTCAAACTGCTCCCATGGTCAGTGTACGCGCTTGCTACAAATGAAGAGACTGAAGAAGTAGCTATTAGTGTGAATAGAAGGAAACTCAAAAAAGAGATACCCGCAGTCCAAAGGTGCCTATTCCTTATCGCCTTCTGGGCACCATCGCGCACTAAAATAAACAGGTAGACAAAAGCAAAAGACGCTATATATGTGAGGCGATTCAGATAAGCCAGACAAAATATAATTCCTGAAAGTGCAGTTAAATATCGTAAATCCCGTTTCTCACCATTGACGAACAGGAAGATTGCTAAGCTAGCAAGAAGAAGACAAAAGCTTGGATTTGAGAATATCCTGATGTGTGCGAGAATTGAGGGTATTGTGATAAGTATTAGAGTGCTCAAAAAAGCAGTGTCTCTCCCTTCCTTACCCTTTACAAAAAAGTAGACGCTCGGAATTAAGAACATGGCGCATAGTGTGCTGAAAAAGCGGCACGCCCACAGAGACGAGCCTACTAGTTTGAAGAATAGCCCGGATAGTAAAAGAAAAATAGGACTAAATCCCATAATCGTGAACTCTATACCTTCAGCATCCAGTACCTCTAGCAATGGTGAAGATGCCACTGCCCTTGCTGGAATAATAAAAGCCGCTTCATCATATAAAAATGCAGGAGACGTTGTGAAATTTATTTGTGTCGTGAACAAAAGAAATAATATGAGTATTGAGAGATATTTTACATCTAGTCGCTCTATACCTTGCATAACGTCTCCTTCCTCATACTAACTTAAATGCGTAACGGAATCATGCAACCATATTTATAAGGGTAAGAGATAATTCAGAATATGATTTCAGTTATCGTGCCAGCATACAATGAAGAGCGTCACGTAGCTAAAGTGATAAAGGCTATTCCTTCAAATGTAGACGAGATTATAGTTGTGGACGACGGGTCGAGTGATAAGACTGTAGAAGTGGCTAAAAAAGCAGGAGCGATTGTAATCTCCCATGAAAAGAATAAAGGAAAGGGTTTTGCATTGCTGACAGGTTTTAGTGAAGCAAAAGGAGATATTTTAGTTGTTATAGATGCAGACGACCAGCATGATGCAGGTAAGATATCAGAGCTTGTTTTACCTATCAGTGAGAAACAGGCAGACATGGTTATTGGGTCGAGGTTTGTTCAGGGGTTCAGACACACGCCAAAATTTAGGATAATCACTAATATGCTTTCCAAATTCGGGACGAGTGTCGCATGCGGACACGGATTTTCTGACGTTCTTTGTGGATTTCGGGCAATCTCAAGGAAAGGGCTCGACCTACTTGACTTGAAGCCTTCAAGATACGAAATTGAGATTGAAATGCTTCTACAAGCAGCTCGTCGCGGACTGAGAATAGTCGAGGTTCCGATACCTATTAAATATGGGGAAGAGGAATCAAGTATCAGCTTCCTCGATGGAATAAAGCTTATAGGACATATTGCAGTCGGAGCTACCAAAAGTCTACTCAGTGGAAAAATGGAACTTAAACAAGTAATAGTGGTAAGGAAAGAT
>CAZHTU010000030.1:0-7884 GCA_964535815.1 Candidatus Undinarchaeota archaeon | reverse complement strand
TCCTCGCTTTTTGCAATCTCGGCTGGGAAAGAGGGTCCCTTCGCGAATAGGTATGCAACAGTCCTGGCGGCCGTCTCATTGTACCAGTAGTAGTACATTTGTTCGACACTCTCCTTTTTTTCACCTTTTATTGTTCTCACTTGTGTGGCTTCAATCCGATGGACTCTCCCTGGTTGAACGAGGCGATCTGCGCCTGCCCTCACTTCCGCAGGGCTTTTCTCTATCCTCTCGGCAAGGATATCCAGGTCAGAGCTGAACGTCGGTATGTTCATACCGATGTACTCGAGTATCTTGGCCAGCCATTCGTCATGGGGTAAATGGTATGCGTTCTGCCACTTCGACCCGTTGAGGACGGGGATCGCTCTGATCTTACCTGCGTCGAACAGTGGTGCTAGCCGTGTGCGGTTCAGACCAACCTTTCCGACAAGCGCAGAGACCTCGTTCGGGAACAGGGGGCCCTTCACAAAGAGGGATGCGACGACCTTATTCATGGTCTCGTCGACATAGTAAAGGTATTCCGGCTTGCTGTCTATCACGCCTTTCACGAATCGCAGTCGGCCTTTTTTGATGAGGAGGGGTAGTGCCTCTTTCACTTCGTCGATATCATATCCTAATTCCTGAACAATCTCTGCAAGCTCTGAGTGGTACGCACCATATCGTTTGTAGATATTGAACATCAACTGCGCATGGCACTCGTATTTGGGAAGATAGTAGAGTATCAGGTCCTTATAGAAAACAATCCGTTTGACCTCTCCTCTCTTGACGAGCGTCGTGAGCCCTTGCTTTATGCAGAAATAGCCTTCATCAATAACTTTTTTGAATTCGTTGCCGTATATCAAGTCCTCTTTCAAGGCAACCAGGGTCTTCTTCTGGACGGGTGTTAATTTTCTCTTTTTCTTCAGTTCAGGCAGGTCTGAATCCTTTACTGTTTCTACCTTCCTATCGCTCTTTAACGGCAAAATCTCCTTCGGCAGGTGACCCATCAGTCGTTTCCGGTCGTTGGGGTTCAACTCCACAGTTATCAGTCGGTTAATCAAGCGGAAGAAGTCATCTCTCATTGGGGCGCCCCAGAGTTGTTCTCGTCTCTCGTCGCCTCTTCCAACGACGATTATGAATCTATCCTGTGCAATCAGTAAATCTGCCGGACCGTCTTCGCACCCGAAACGGATTCCAGTGTACCTCGCTTCATAGCGTTTCGACCCTACCCAAAAAGGAGGAATTCTCTTGCGAATGAGTCTGCCTTCTTTATTCAGTCTGAACTTGTCTTGTTCCATCTCCACCAATGGGCAGCCATGCTTATCGAGAGTACCATACTTCTGGAAGAATCTTGTGATGTCAAAGATAGCTGTTGCCCGTCTCTTGAGGCGCTTGCCGTCTATGATAGTCGTTGTCTCGAATTCCTGTTCTGTCAGCTTTCCTTTCTTGGAACGCCTCCACAATCGACGGTTCCCTTCATAGGGCCTGAAATACTGGTTAGGTAGCAAATTTTTGACTGCCACCTCCAGCTCATCCAGCGACATTATCTCCAAGTCCTTCAGAGTAGCCCGCTGGGTCACGATGTCATCTGCGAGCGCGTCCGGCTCTATATTCAACACTCGCTTTATCTCTTTGTGGGAAGGGATGCCAAAACCGTGCCTGTATTTAGCTTCGAGAAGGAAACGCCTGGCAGCATTCTTTAGGACACCGTGGGCGGTTTTTCTATAGGTAAGTATAGGGATAGCTCGTCCCCCGCCCTCTTCAGTTTCGGCGGGATATATATTTGGTGCTCCGGATGCAGCCATGTCACTCTGTTGGTGTTAGAACTATTTAATCCTTCAGCTAAACCTATTCCGCACTGAAAGTCTGCATCCATCTTTCTTTTAGAAAGAAAGCTGGACCAAAGAAACCTATTCCGCACTGAACGTTTGCATCTCCAGATACTCACGGAGGCTTTTTCCAGTATGGACGGTCGAGACCATTCCTGTGAGAATTCTTCTGAGCTCGTCAGATGGACAGTGTCTGCCAACAAGGCTGATTGCAGAAAGGACATCAACCCCAGTGAGTTCTACCCAGAATGGAATCCTGTTCACTTCATTGGCCACGGCCTTGAATCGCGAGGTGCTCCAGTGTTTGACTATTTCCTGAGGTGTGAGCTTGTTATCTGGAATCAGAGCCAAGGATTTGAGCGCGGCATCGAGCTCGTTTTCTATTGCTTTTTCGCGCATGGAGACACGGTATCTGATGTCGAATGGTGCGAGATTGAATACGGCTCCCGCAGCAATTGTTGCTGCAATGAGAGTACCTATAGCATCAGAAGTTGAGAAGGTGAATACTGGGAAGAATAGATATTTGTAGCCGAGCATTAGCGCGATTACCAAGAGAAAAGTATTCACTGTCAAGGTTGACAGGTAGACGCGCGGAAGTGTCCAGATGCCGTGGGATGCTAAATCTTTTCTAAAGACTGCAAGCTCGTCATTATCATATCTCTGCGTAAGCGGACTTAAGATTTTGGTGCAGAGCTTTCGATAAGTGACGAAGTGCGGCTTCATGATGTGCTTGTGTTTGAGCATCATTTCTTTTTCACCTTGAATCCCATGTAGTCGCCAGCTTTGGCCTCCATAAATTCTATTGCATGGCCTTCTACCATGCCTTTTGAACCCACTTTTAGTGGAATGCGTGCAAGGAAGGCCATCCTTAGCATGATTACCTTTAATTGATCTTTTGTTGTGAATAGTACGTTTGAATCCATTGTTCTTCCCTTCTTGTCTTTAACTACTATTGGAAGATTAACTCCTGTACATTCAAATTCGACCACGTCCTCGTCGGCGAAGAAGGGTTCGAGCTTGTTCATGTGTACAAGGTCGCGTTCAAGATAGTAGAGCATCTTTTCTCTATCACTATCCGAGAGTGTGAAACTGTGTTCGATTTCAGATTCGCCAACCGCATAACCGATGAATGTGCGCAATTTCTGCTTGTCAAAGACGGCTTGCACTGGTCCAAGTATCGTGTAGACATCTGTGCGGACCTGGCGCATCATCTTTGCACCATCCGGACTCAGTATAGGCTCTTCAACAAAATAGAGTTCGCCCTCACCCGTCTTAACTACTGAAGTATTGCATAAGGATTCCATCCTACTTTGCGCCTTTGACAATTATGTCCTTGATGTCGACTATCTGCTCGCGGACTGTAGCAAGCGCTCCGTCGAGCTGGGTAGCAGTCTTTTGGAACTCGTCCATTTTCTCTGCTTTGGACTCGAGGTCGCTCATCTTTGCATTGATTGATTCGACTTTTGCTATGAGTTTCCCACCTGCGAGCTTATCTCCTGCCGCAGCAAGACCGTCCTTGAGTGAGGAGAGCTTTTCTATCAGAGCTAGGATGCGGTCAACGTCCAAGAGTGAAACCTTATCCTCTATGGATGAAAGCCGTTTTTCCAAATCAGGCTCTTTCTTGTTCACATTCTTCTCTATCTTGTCCAAGCGTGTGGACAGGTCAGCGACAGTAACGATTGAATTCTCCGATTTCAATCTGGAAAGGATATTGGCAATCTTATTCGAGACTTTTTTCGTAGTCTCTACTTCTTGTTTGAGCGAGACCATGTCTGTCTGAAGGGCTTCGAGCTTTGCTAATCTTTCATTGGCTTCGATGAATTGGTATGGGATATTTTCCTTGACCTCAGCCTTGATAAGTTCAGCATTGTCTGCACTCTGCCCGCCTACCTCATCCAATGAGCGGTTCATCTCATCCAAAGATTTCTCAAGCTTCTCCCTGAATTTTCCAATATCCGTAGTTACGGAATTCTCAAGTGTTTCAAATCTATTGACAAGTCCTGAGCGGGTTGTGTTATCTTCTTTTTCTATAGTATCTTTGAGTATTGTTAATCGGTTATCAAGACTCTTATCGACCTCCGCTACCCTCTCGTTGATGAGTGTGTCTACAGACCCGAGCTTCTTCTCAATCAACTCTTTGAGCTCTGCGGATTCTTCTCGGTTCTTCTCAGAGAGTTCATCGTTTTCCTTGGTCAGCTTCTCACGGAGACCACCCATCTCTTCGCGGATATTATTGAGTTGGGCCTCATTTCGCTCATCCAAAGTCCTTCCAATGTCTTCAAGGTCAGTAATCTGTTTGTACGTCTCTGTCTTGATTTCTTCGAGCGCGACCTTTGTGTTGTCCCTGAGTTCTCTGCTCTTTCCAGTAATCTTATCGAGTTCTTCATCCACGCTCGTTTTCATGGTTGCGAGCTGTTCACGCTCTTGCTTTCTGAGCGTCTTGAATTTGCCTTCGATATCATCCAGGCGCGTCTGTATTGCACTTGAATCTTTTCGCATTGCGTTCAACTCAGGCGCTAGTTTGTACAGTACCGCGCTGGCTGCCTTTTCTGAATAGACATCGGCTTTGGCATTTATCTTCTCGAGCTTGTTGACAAGCTCGTACGCTTCCTTGTTTAAATCGCCAAGCGAGCCAGTGAGTTTCTTTGCAGTGCGATGGTCGCGAACGATTTGATGCAAGGAGTCAGTATCTTCGCCGAATTTCGAGAACTGATTCTTAAGTCTGCTAAGCCCAGCCTGCACGGATTTGAGCGATTTCTTGTCCGCGTCACCGGAGGCTTCCGCCTTGAGCATGTCAAGACGGCGTTCGAGAAGTGCGATCTCGTCCTCGAGATCAGGTCCGCCAAGGATTTTCTTGATATCTTTGTCCATCAGAATCACGAATGTATAAACAATAGTAATTTATAAACCTGATGCTTTAGTAAAACGTATGCAATTGGCCGCCTTGATAGCTGTGATACTCTCCTCGGTACTAGCAGTCATGGTGAACTATGCAAATTGGATATTTATCAAGACCCGGCGCAAACTTTCCCCTGCAGAACGCACGAGTTATCGCAAAAACGTGAAGATTGCGTACGCCCTTAATGGGGCCATGATTATCTTCGTTACTACCGTCTTACTCTACTTCCTGTTCACAAATGTCTTGTTTGCTTTCCCTCAAACCTTCCTCCGAACATTCCTGATACTCTTCGCACTGGCGGGAATCTTTGAGGTAGTGAATTATCTGAGTTATTACTATTTTTCCAGGTCGCTCTAAGAACTAAATCTTCTTCGGGAAGTCTGCCTTCCGTCCGAGTTCTGCCTCTATTTCCAGAAGCCGATTGTATTTAGCCACGCGCTCTCCGCGGCATGGTGCGCCAGTCTTTATCTGTCCGCAGCCCAGAGCGACTGCAAGGTCGGCGATGAATGGGTCACAAGTTTCTCCGGAACGGTGGAAGACTATCACCTTGAACTTTTTGCTCTTTGCATACCTGGCCACTTCCAAAGCCTCGGTCAAGGTGCCGATTTGATTGGTTTTGAGTATGATTGAGTTGCCTGCGCCCATCTTGGTACCTTGTTCTAATCGTTCTTTGTTTGTTGCATAAAGGTCGTCGCCGACGATTTGGAGCCTTTTTGCCTCTTCACTGAGCATACAGAATCCGTCCCAGTCGTCCTGAGCGAATGGGTCTTCAATCGAGACTATTGGATAGGTCTCTACAAGTCTCAAATAGTATTGGACTAATGCTTTTACAGAGTAAATCTTGCCTCCGACATGGTACTTGCCATCCTTGTACCTCTCATTGGCGGCCACGTCAAGCGCGATTTTGGTCTTTTTGTGGCCTGTCTTGTCTATTGCTTCTTGAATCAAGGTCATGACGTCTTCAGGGCTTTCTATTGGTGGCGTATATCCACCCTCATCACCGACGTTTGTGGCATTGGCTCCATGCTTTTTCTCGATAATCTCACCGAGCGTGTGGTAGATTTCTGTGGCGTTTTGAAGAGATTCAGAAAAGGATTTTGCATACGGGACAATCATAAATTCTTGCACATCAAGAGTCGTGCCGGCATGGGCACCACCATTGATGATATTGAGAAGGGGAATAGGGAGTAAGGAAGCTTGGCGGTTCAGATACTTGAAAAGGGATTTGCCGTCTGCAATGGACGCGGTTCTAGCACAAGCCAGTGAAGCCCCTAAAAGTGCATTTGCCCCAAGATTGGTTTTGTTTTTGGTTCCGTCCAATTTCAGGAGGGCGGCATCAATCTTTTCCTGGTCTGACACCTCCATTCCACAGAGTTTCGGTCCGATAACACGGTTAACATTCTTTACTGCTTTCAGAACGCCTTTACCACCATACCTCTCGCCTGCATCTCGCAACTCGACTGCCTCGTATTTTCCCTTCGAGGCACCTGATGGGATGGAAGCTGTACCTGTGAACTCACCTGCAGTAATCCTGACCTTTACGGTCGGGTCTCCCCTCGAATCGAGGATTTCGCAGGCCTTCACTTTCGAAATCTTTGGCATGTGCTATATAGTTACTATAGAAAGACTTAAAAACCTTAGTATTAGTCTGCCTCGAGCCACCTCTCCAGGGTGTTTCCGATACCGACCTCGACCAGAAATCTATCTTCTTTCGACTCTTTTGAGAATTTTGTCCACTTTTTTGGCATCCGATTCTTGGCCTGAACCTGATTTCTTCGGGAAGGAATGAAGTTGGCTTTGAACAAAGTTCTCCAGATGTGGGCCGAATTATCTTTCATTGGAACCGGGAAATCAACCTGGTCTGCGAATGTCGTAAGACCGTCGACCCATGCCAAATCCTTCCAGCGGACAAAGACATGCATTTCAGGTGTGCGATTTTTGAGATACAATCCAAAAAGGTCCAGGAGCCGGTGGGTGGTAGGGATGTCCGCGATGAGCGAGTCATCAGAGACTTGAGGATGGAAGAACTGTTTCAATCGATAATTCTCAGCCATGCACTCGCTGAAGGCTTGCCGTAATCTTGCAGCGTTTGTACTAGTAGGGTATAAAATCTCACGCGTGTTCTCGGACTCGGCGAGTGTCCTGACTAAAAAGTTTATGTCGAGTGAAGCATGTCTCATGGCATAATCGAGCATCTCAACATCTGAAATAGCACACCATTGGTTGTACTTCTCTCTCCAACTTGTCGGACATTCAGGCCCGTCCATGGCCACGTAGTCAAATTCCTCCTCCAAGAGCCTATTCCTCTGGAACGGGTAATCGATACCCGTCACCTTCACTTTTTCCTGCTTGGCCATCTCCACGACTGCCATGAGGGGTGCGACGCGCTTGAGCATCAGGACTTTCAACACCATTGCTTCAGCCTCCCTTGTTTCATTCCATTCACCTCGATAAATGGCGCAGCGCGCTTGAGAACGATTCCGAGTTGTTTGAGTTGGGCAAATGAATGAATCGGCCGTAATTTTGTAATCTTGTTTGCGCTCATCGGCCCGATTCCAGGCACGCGGATGAGCTCATTTGCAGAAGCTGAGTTGATGTCAACCATCATGTCTCCAGCCAGCATGAGCTTTGGGTCTTGATTTGGTAAGAGTCCAGCATTCAAAATCTCCTTGAATTCGTAGGGTTTGTACCCATAGTCCTTCATCAGAAATGAAGTCTGGTATAACCGGTGTTCGCGCCAGAGAGGTGAGGCCTGCTCTTTTTCCAATGGTGTATCTTTGACAGGGTGGAAGGACATGAAGTACGGCCGCCTCAATCTGTACTTTTCCATGAAATTGTAAGTTCTGGAGATGTACTCTTTATCAGTCTCACCATCCGCACCCACGACGAACTGTGTATCGTTCGCGCCGACGATGTGTCCCTTCTTCCGTTCGTTACGGACGAAATCAGCAGTCCACCTCATTCTTCGAATAGCATCAATCTTATAATCAAAATTAGGGCAGAGCTCGGAGTAGTGCTCTGAATTAGTGGATTCGACATTCACACCAAACTTGTCAGCACACCCGCTAATCGTGGCAAGCATGTCCTTTGGAATTCCAGGCATCAGACGGACGTGGATAAAGCCCTTGAATCCCTCTTTCCGCAGTTCCTGGACTAAATCGATTTGCTTTTGCGTGGTGT
>CAZHTU010000029.1:0-8189 GCA_964535815.1 Candidatus Undinarchaeota archaeon | reverse complement strand
AAACAAGTAATTGTGGTAAGGAAAGATATCAAGATGAGCGAAGGCAAGCTTGCCGCTCAAGTATCCCACGCTTCATTATCCTCGTTTGTCAAGCTCAATGCCCATAGGAAAGCACGAGCCCAGCAGTGGATAGATGAAGGGCAAAAGAAAGTTGTGCTTGCCATTGAAACACTCGAAGACCTGAAAGACTTGGAGAAAGAGTGCAAGAAAGCAAGACTTGAATGTTCGCTTATACGAGATGCAGGTCACACTGAATTAGACGCAGGTACTATCACCTGTCTTGGCATCGGACCTGGGTCTGAGAAAGAGATAGACAAAATCACTGGTCATCTCAAACTCTACTAGTACTATGAAAATAACACAGGCATATATTCTCGCAGGAGGGAAAGGAACTCGCCTAAGACCTCTTACTTACAAGACACCTAAACCCCTAATTAAGGTCGGGGACAAACCACTTCTTCAGCACACTATCGACCGGCTCAAGGAGCAGGGGATTAAAGAATTTATCATTTCAGTCCAGTACTTGAAGGAGCAAATTATGGACTACTTCAAAGACGGTTCTGAATTAGGAGTGAGTATAACTTACTTTGAGGAGGATACTCCATTAGGAACCGCAGGGGCATTGAGAGACCTGAAGGAAAAGTTCAAAGGCCCGTTCCTTATGCTCAATGGTGACGTGCTCTCAGAGATTGATATCTCTGACTTAGAAGAAATCTACGAAAAGAATAGTGCGTCAGCAACACTTGCACTAGTTGCAGTTGACAATCCAAGCGCATGCGGGGTCGTGAAGTTAGAAGGAAATAAAATTCTTGAATTTTTGGAGAAACCTAAAAACCCTCCGACAAATTTAGTCAATGGAGGATTCTACCTGCTCGACCCTGAGATTATTGATTTGGTGCCTGAGGGCTTCTCAATGATTGAGAAGGAGGTATTCCCACATCTTGCTAAATCTGGGAAACTCTATGGCTATCACTACCCTGGACCCTGGATTGATATCGGGACTCCGGAAAAACTTGAGAAAGCAGTCAAAGAATGGGGATAGACTTAACACGTATTGGGATTCTAAGGCATAGCTATAAGGGACCGTATCTGAAAGGAATAATAAAAGAGAAACCAGAAGATTTTATTGTTGAAGAGGTCTGGGAAGATAAAATAATCGAGGCCAAACACTTCAGAGGCCTGGAAACCAAGAATATTGAAGGTAAAGAGGATTATGTTCATTTCACTCTCGAGAAAACAGACTGGGATATGAACAAGATACTCAAATACCTTGCAAATTCGGTTGGCACAAGCAAGAAAAGATTTTCCTATGCCGGTACGAAAGACAAGGTCGCATTGACTGCTCAAAGATTAAGCGTGTGGCATGTTTCACCTGAAAGGCTTGCAAAAGTAAACATCGGAGATTGCTATCTTTACGACTTTGAACCTTCAGACAAAGAACTTGCATTGGGCGATCATATTGGCAACAGGTTCACGATTATAATTCGCGGAGAATGGGAAGTAAGTAAGGCCAAGAAAATTCTCAATGCTTTTTCCAAGATAAAAGCAGTACCAAACTTCTTTGGTCCCCAACGATTTGGAACCCGCCTGAACTCACACCTTGTCGGAAAAGCTATGCTCAAGGGCGATTTTGAGGAAGCTGTGAAAGTATACCTGACAGATACTTATAATGAAAACAATATCAAAACGCGGGAAGCTAGGGAATGGATGGGCAAACACTGGGGCGAGTTTAAGGAAGGCCTCAAGCAGTATCCTGAGAATATGCGATATGAACTAACACTTCTCCACCACCTCTCAATCCATCCGAATGATTATGCAAACGCGCTCCGTCATCTACCACGAGGCCTCTTCAAGATATTTGTCCATGCGTACCAAGGATTTCTGTTCAACCAAGTCGTTTCTGAAGCCATAAAACAAGGTATTGAGGGAGACGCATCCTTATTTGGTTATGGCGTCTCACTTAGTGAGGGCAAACTTGGTAAGATAGAAAATAAGGTACTAAAACAGGAAGGGCTAGAGCTCGAAGATTTCAGGATAAAGAGTTTGCCTGAAGCCAGCGGAAAGGGTATAAAAAGAAATATGTTTATACCCCTAAAAGGCGCTCATATCCTGGAAGTTACAGAAAATCTGGCTAAAATTCAGTTCTCGCTTCCATCAGGTGCGTATGCGAGCGTTGTCTTATTGGAATTGTTGAATAATGGCAAGAAAAAGGAAGCATAAAAAGGGAGCTAAACCCGAAGAACCCACGATTATTGAAGAAGACGTCAAGGAAGAAGACTCTGACGAAATAGAGCTCGATTTCTCGTTCGTGAAGAATATTTTCAAAGGGAAAAAGGACAAACCTGCAAAAGTCAAGGTCCAAGAAGCTGAAGAAGATGATGAAGAATCAATTGAAATTGATTTTTCCAAGATAACAAATTTCTTCAAACAAAAACCTGAAAAAGAGAAAACTGAAGAAGAAAAGATTGAAGAAGAGGAAGAGTACCTTGATGTCGTTGAGTTCGATGTCACAAAAATTGGTCACTTTCTGATAGAGAACAAAAAACTCATGGTTTATCTGTTGCTTTTGACAATATTCGGGTTCTCGCTCTGGATTAGATTATTTTCCACGGCCAATCCGCTTCTCCATGCATATGACCCATATTATCACTACCGCCATGCAAAGATGGTAGTTGAAAATGATATGCAATTCCCTGAATGGGATGGACAAAGTTATTATCCACAAGGGCGGCGGTTCGGATGGTATGGTTTCCCATGGATGATTGCACTAACATACACGCTACTGAATAGCATCGCTCCTTCTTTGACCGTAATGGCGTCTGCCAAATATCTTGCCGGCATGTTCGGAGCGCTTGCTACTATACCTGCATTCTACCTGGGCCGCAAGGCTGCTGGTGAGTATGCAGGCCTATTTGCAGCATTCTTTGTCGGTACCAACCTGTCAATCCTGGGCAGAACTGTAGCCGGCTTCTCAGATTCAGACGGTATGATGATTTTCTTCAGCTTGCTCATATTCTCGTTATTTGTCGTAGCAGTTGATGCATTTAGGACAGGAAAGTTAACGTCGAAAGGTGTCAGTGCAATAATCCTAGGCGGCTTAGTTTATGCATTGTTCTCGCATAGTTGGGTAGAGGCTCGCTATCTGAACCACATAATCTTTCCATTACCCTTCGCGCTCTTTGGTATGAATTTCCTATTCCACTCTGGGAATCTGAAAGAACGCGCAAAGATTGCCTTCAGCAAGAGCAAAAATGTTCTTCTCGTGACTCTCTTATTCATCTCAGTGTGTGCATTCTTCACATATATACCTAATGGTGCAGGATCTGCAATTAAAGCACCATACGGAGCACTGAACGATGTTGTGAGGACATATACTAATTATGCTAGAGTAACCAACCTAAAGGCACCCACGGGAGGTGTGGCCGGCACAGAAGGAGGAAAAAATGTCTACATCTCGGTCGCAGAGATGCAAGCTCCAGATTGGGGGCAATATACAAGCCAGCTCGGCTTCTTAATACACCTCGCCCTTGCACTCTTTGTTATAGGTTCGTCGCTTGTCCCGTATAAAGTGTTGAAGAAAGAACATCACGAACTGTTCACCTACATTATATCATTCACCCTGCTAATATCAGCAGTGGCAGTATTTTTCAGCCGCCACCCCATTAGCATATTCCTAGCAAGATTTCTAGCGCTCGTCGGTCTGACTGGTCTGGTACTCGCACTGCTGAAGAAATCTGAGCTTGTGACACGGGCCTCAAATGCCTTTTTCGAAGATGAGCGACATATCAACACGATGCTGTTCACACTCATATGGGGCGGTTCGCTATTCCTCGTCTCTTTGATGGGTGTACGATTTATTATGGTACTTGCTCCAGCTATTTGCGTGGCTGCAGCCGTATTCCTGGACAGGGTGATTAATCTTGCAAAGGAATTGAGTCCGAAGCTGAGTCCAATTATACTTATCCTTTTGATGATATTTGTCACAGTTAAGATGGCTCCTCCTGCCTATGAAATAGGCAAAGGGGTCGGGCCAAGCATGAATGACCAATGGCATGACATGCTCACATGGATAAAAGAGAACACTGACGAGAAGACAAGTACCGTCACTTGGTGGGACCCTGGACATTGGGTAACTGCCATCACCCAGAGAAGGTCAGGCGCAGATGGTGCGCACTGTAACGGATGTGAAATTCCTATTAGTGAGCGTATTGAGGATTTCGGATTCGCGTTCGCGACCACGAATGAGACGCAGAGCGTTGAACGACTCAGCAAGTATCGTGGTGATTCAAAGGAGATGTACCTTATCTCAAGTAATGATTTGCTCCAGAAATTTGTCTGGTTAAGTTACTTTGGCACAGATGTGAAGCTCAATTACCTGATTTTACACAAACCAGCAGGTGGAGAATATCAACAAGATGGAGCAACACTTCATGTTTATCCGATTGATGATAATGTGATGATAGTTGTTAGTGTTGAAGGCGAACAGATGATACCTTACCTATATGCAGGTGGATCAAAACAGACAATTAAGGAGCTCACATTCTATCGCGGCAATGAGATGATAAAGGCTAATTATCCTGAGGCATCCATCGATGGCATGGTCCTTGTACAACCTGACATGAGTCTGGTCGTGTACATGCCTGCACCATTAAATGACAATATCATGACGAAATCGTTCTTCTTTAGAGGCGCAGGTCTCGAGAGGTTCGAGAAGGTCTTTGAGAATCAGATAATCAAACTCTACAAGGTTAAATTCTAAAAATGGCTGAATATGCCTGCAACCTTTGCTGTAGTAAAAAAAAGACTTTCGTATGTACAGTTGACAGGTTCCACAAACCATTCAACATCTACAAATGTAAAGAGTGTGGGCTCGTCGTTCAGTGGCCATTACCTAGTGCTCAGGAGATAGAGAAAATGTACTCAAAGGAGTACTATTCGGGTGAGGCAAACTTTGCATTCGGAGACGAACGCAAAGATGAACCAGGTAATCGACTTTTGTATAATCAACGGCTTGGAGTCATTGAAAGGTATGCAAAAGGGCGAATTTTAGACATTGGCTGTGCCTTCGGCCTTCTGCTCAAGGTTGCACAAGAACGTGGATGGGAAGCTAATGGAGTTGAACTCTCAAAACATTCAGCAGAATATGCACAAAAACAAGGTATTGATGTCTTCAATGGTGTGCTCAAGGATGCGAAGTACCCAAAGAAGCATTTTGACGCAGTTGTCATGATAGAATTAATTGAACACCTGTCAGACCCGAAGGGTACGCTAAAGGAGGTCAATCGCGTAATGAAGAAAGAAGGAACCATCGCAATCCAGACGGCTAATATTGACTCAATTACTGCCCGTTTAGATGGAAAGAACTGGCACTATTACCTCCCCGGACACCTGCACTACTTTTCACGGAAGACACTGAGGCGCATGCTCGAAGAGACTGGATTTGAAGTGGTCAAACCTTTCATCGGCGATGAACTTGGTCTAATAACAAAGGTAAAGGCGTACCTGGCAAACGCTAAAAAGCCCAGGCTCAAAAAGCTCCTTAAGCTTATTGCTGTTCATACTGTACGGCAATTTGGTATCGGAGACTTGACAATGGGTGGAATGATATTCTATGCAAAGAAGGTGAAAGACGCATGAAAATACTTCATGTTGCTGCTTATTACCACCCTTTTAAGGGTGGAGTGGAAACATACATACAAAAGCTTTCAGAAGCTATGGTAAAGCAAGGACATGAGGTAACAGTCTTCTGCGCTAATATACCAAAAGGAAAATCCAAAGAAGTAATCAATGGAGTTACTGTTCGTCGCTTTCCTTGCCTGTTTAGAGTTAGTTATCTGCCTATACTCCCAACCATCAAGTTGGCACTAATCCTGAGTGATACAGACATCTATCACTTCCACATTGCACCACCAATTCTACCTGAGATAGGCCTCCTACTTGCCAAACTAAAGAAAAAACGTGCAATACTCACTTACCACAATGATGTAATCGCACAAGGGCGTCTTGGAGTTGTTGCGTCAGTGTACAATAAAACACTCCTCAAACTTCTGTTAAATGGAGTTGACAAAATAATAGTCCACACTGAAAAATATCGTAAATCCTCGCCCTATTTATCACCATATGAAAAAAAGACTGAGATAATTCCGTCAGGCGTGGACATTGAGCACTTTAGTATCAAGGACAAAGAAACGGCAAAACACTGGCTCGACATTCAAAACCAGACTATTCTTTTTGTCGGGAGCCTGAATATAAAACATCGGTATAAAGGTGTAGATTTATTAATCAAGGCCATGCCTGCTATAGTGCAAAAAGTGCCTGATGCTCGATTAATAATTATCGGCAAAGGTGAACTGAAAAAAGAATACGAAGCGCTTGTTGAACAACTTGGGTTGACAGAATACGTCAGGTTCGAAGGCTTTGTTGAAGATAAGCTCCTCGCAAGCTATTACAAGGCAGCGGACGTGCTCACCATGCCATCGATAAACGAGCAGGAAGGCTGGGGCCTCGCACCGATTGAGGCATTGGCCTGTGGCACACCAGTAGTAGTCTCAGACCGTGCAGGTGTCTCTGAAGTAATAGATGCCAGCGTCGGTGCAATCGCAAGAGCAGGCGATGTCAATGATTTGGCATCCAAGATTAGGCAAGTGCTTATCGCCAGATACGATCCTAAAAAGCTTCATGCCTTTGCCAAAAAGTTCTCATGGGACAATATTGCAAAAGATACTTTGAAACTGTACAAAGAATCAATCAAGAAGTGATTCGTACCGTGTGATTACCTGTTTTGCCACAACGTCCCAATCGTATTTCTCCTTGGCGAGTTTGGCTGCGTTCACAGAGAGCGCTTTCCGTTTCGTTTGATTGCTAAGGACCTTGCTTATTGCTTTCACCAGGCTTGCGGGATTAGCAGGTTTGCAAAACTCTGCTGCTGTTTCAAGTCCTTCAATTTCCTTAATCCATGAAACGTCAGTGCACACAATTGGCTTGCCTGCGCCCAAGTACTCAAATATCTTCAATGGAGAGAAACCGAACTCGGTTTTGGAATCAATAAAAGGTGCTAAGCACACGTCAGCAATCGAAAGTATTTTTGGCACGTCGTCGTGTGGAACGATTCCAGTGAACTCGACATTATCAAGTCCTTTTGCATGTTGTTTGAGTGAATCAATATAGCTGGAATGGGTCTTTTGCCCACCAACTATCAGAAACTTGACATATTGTCCCTGAAGTGCCTTGGCTGCCTCCAATATATCCTCCACACCTTGCCAAGGTGCGAGCTCACCAACGAAGACTGCGAGTTTTTTGCCTTCAGGATTGTATTTCTCTTTTGTTTCTTTGTCAGGTTTGATTGCAAACTTCTTGATATTGACCCCGTTAGGTATAGAAGTTATCTTGGTAGTGCAGGCCCAGTCCTGCTCAAGCGTGCGCTTGAGTGATTTTGATACAGTGAATATTTCATTGGCGAGATTTAGATACCTTCGCACCCACCACTTTGTTAATGCAGGATATGCCAAAGTCTTCCAAAGAAGTGGACTAGAGAATCTATCTCCAGCGAACCAGTTGTCATCTACCTGGACAACTGAAGGCACACCAAGTTTGCGGGCTGCATAGACGCCTCCGCCACCTAATAGAAAACCACGATCGTGAATGATATCAGGATGCATCTGCTTAATTTTGGAGTAAGACTCACGAGTGAGTGAAGGCATCCTTGCGGTTTTTATGCGCACATGAGTTATATCTTCAGTCGGCGAGCCTTGAGAAAGCAAGGTTACATTTGCATATTTCTGCAAGGCGCGCGTCAACTCGAGCTGATGGACTGTGCCCCCTCTTGGCTTGTCCAGGTCAATGCCTGGTGCGTTGATTACTACGTCAATCATTTTAGCACATTTCTTTTTAGCTTCAGGAGCAAACTCCCGACTGCTACTAATTTTAGCTCAACCGGGTGCTTGAAGTAGTTATGCTTAACCCTAAATCTTTCCATTGCCCTGAATAACTTCAGACCAGGGTGAACTGGCTGGAAGTATTCATTTGCAAATGCAGTGTTGACAATCTTGGCCAATGCGAGGGTGTGTTTAGGGTCGCTAACCCAGGGATTATTGCATTCTTCCCGCGTGTATGTAACCCAATCCTTTGTCTTCTTTGGTGGTTTGAAGTCATGTTTGAGTGCAGAATCCCAGAGTGTAGTACCCGGATAG
>CAZHTU010000028.1:0-8196 GCA_964535815.1 Candidatus Undinarchaeota archaeon | reverse complement strand
GAAATGAAAAGGTTAAAAAAGTGTAACGCTTGTGGTACCTATACACTAAAGGACTTGTGTCCTCAATGTAAAGGGAAAACTGTCAAACCCGCACCTGCGCGTTTTTCCCCTCAAGATAAATATGTCAAATACCGTTTGGAGTGGAGGTTAAGAAATGGACAAGATAGTGATTAAAGAACTGAAGAAAGTAAAGTTCAAAAAACGACCAATTATGATTGAAGGTCTTCCAGGATTCGGACAAGTGGGACGCGTTGCAGCTGAACATTTAATCAACGAATGGAAGGCTGAGAAATTCGCAGAACTCCACTCTCCGAGCTTCCCTCCTGAGGTCTTTGTAGACGGTGATGGTATGGTCTATGCCATCAAGAATGACTTTTACTACTCCAAAAAACACAACCTTGTGATTCTGATAGGAGATACTCAATCGACTGATATCCGCGGCCAGTACGAGCTTGCAGGGGCTATTGTCGACTTCGCAAAGAAGCTCAAGTGTCGAGAGATAATCACACTTGGCGGCTATGCTACGGGAGAGTTGAAGAAGAAACCACGCGTCTTTGGTGCCGGAACTAGCAAGAAAATTATGGAGAGATACTCAAAACACGGTGTCAAGTTCAAGCTCAATGGCGAACGCGGCGGAATAGTCGGCGCAAGCGGCCTTCTCTTAAGCATTGGAAAGCTCAAAGGGATAGATGGTGTTTGTCTTATGGGAGAAACTCCTGGACATCCTCTTTTCGTAGACGCGCAGAGTGCTGAAGTCGTAATTGAGGCATTAGGAAGGGTCCTCAATATCAAGATTGACCTGAAACAGCTCGAGAAAAGAGCAAAAGATATCGAGAAGTTCCGAACCACGATTCAGAGAATGATGAAGAAAGCGGTTGAAAAAGCGCAGGCAGAGACTGAAGAGACTGTTAACGAACAGCTTAGATACATAGGCTGAACCCTTTGGAAAAGCGTTCACGGAAACTATAATGCCTGAATTCAACTGCGATTTGCACATCCACTCCAAATTTGCACGCGGCACCTCCGGGAGGATGGAGTTACCTGTAATAGCTGAACAAGCTATTTACAAGGGACTTTCACTTGTTGCGACAGGGGATTGTCTGCACAACCAATGGTTTAGTGGAATAAAACAATTAAAAGAAGTGAACGAAGGTACGTTCAAACACCCTTACTGGCCCACTAATTTCGTCCTGCAAACTGAAGTAGAAGCTGAAAGAAGAGTACACCACATTCTCTATCTTCCCAATATTGAAGCTGTGGAAAAACTCCGTGTGAAGTTCGCCAAGCTCGGAAATTTAGAAGCAGACGGCCGCCCCAACTTGAGAATCTCTGGAGAAGATTTGGTCTCGCAAGTTCTCGATGTTGATGGTCTAGTCGGTCCAGCACACGCCTTCACACCCTGGACCGCCATGTATGGAACATTCAATTCACTCGAAGAATGTTATGGGTCGAATGCAAAAGAAATCAAGTTCCTTGAGCTAGGTCTGTCAGCAGATACTGACCTGGCCGACCAGATTTCAGAGCTCCGTAACCTCACCTTCCTGAGCAACTCTGATTGCCACTCTCCTTGGCCACACAGGCTCGGGCGGGAATTCACCCGCTTTGAAATGAAAGAACCTACGTTCGAAGAACTCAAAAAAGCCTTGCTGAGGCAAAAAAACAAACCTGTCCTGAACGCAGGTTTCGACCCGCGCGAAGGAAAGTATCACCTGACAGCATGCACGAGGTGTTTCAAACAGTTCGCCTGGCCTGCTCCAACTAGGTGTGAATGCGGTGGGCTCATAAAAAAAGGCGTGAAAGACCGCGTGAAAGAACTCTCTGACACTTCAGGCCACCCAGGCCACAGGCCGAAATACATTCATATAATCCCGCTCGCTCAAATAGTCTCCAAAGCCCTCGGAATCAAAACGCTCACCTCTGCAAAGATTCAGGATGCGTGGAAAAAGCTCATCGATGCTTTCGGTACTGAGATAGAAGTTCTGATTGACGTTCCGATTGAAAAGATTGAAGCTGTCAGCGGTGCGCCAATTGCCAGTGCGATAGATGCCTTCAGAAAAGGGCGTGTCAAGTGGCATGCCGGCGGCGGCGGAAATTATGGTGAGCCCACGCTTGAAGGAATTAGAAAAGAAGGACAGAAAGCGTTGAGTGGGTTCTGAGTCACGTTTTTACAAGGACCTGAGCAGGCACGTCATCGTCCTCAGATAGACTAAAGGTGCGGACATACTGTTTTTCCTCTCTATTTTCAGTAAACTCCAAAACAATCTTACAATAGTCGAACAGTACGCTCTTTTCAAATTTCGCATCCACTTTACACATAGTTTTACCTTCCGCTGCTGCATCAGCGTCAGTCTCAACATTACATTTAAATTCAGCCGGGTCTGGGCCTGTGCACACTAACTTAGAATTTCTACAATCTGGAAGGGTGTTTTCACAAGTCCACCTAAGTGGGTATGGGCTGAGGAGTGACATCTTTGCAGACATATATGCTTTTTCTGAGAGTTTATCTGCACGACCCAGCATCCTTAAGGCGTAGGAACCAAACTCTAGTTTAGAAGTCTCTATCTCAGTGGCATCAGAGGGAGTAGGCGTCTCATCGGAAGACGCTTCGCAGAGGTTCGTCACGTCGTTGCAGACCTCGCCTGTATCGCAGGAACGACAATCCTTGCAGCAAGTTTCAGGAGTCTCATCATCGTTGCACAGTCCATCGCCGCACTCCGCACAGTCTGCTGGACAGCTAGCGAGAGTTTCATCTCCACTGCAGAAACCATCAGGGCACATCGGAGTCTCAGGTGCTCCAGACGGAGTGATTGTAATCCTGAACTCAATCACTTCAGATTCACTCCTGAGATAACAAACATAGATTCCTTCCTCAGTAAGTGTGAATTTCCCATCACAATTGGTCGCCTTACACGATGCCTTTGTGTCCAGTCCCTTGGGGGGCATTAAGCAGGAGATACTTGTTTCACTATCTGCTGGAGCAGTCCACTTAAGGATTATGTCCGTGTCGGCTACCTGTTCTGTCGGTAGTGGGGTGGTAAATGATAGTGTTCCGGTTTGCACGGCCTGGCATTTGTAATTAGTGCATACTCCATCTTGACAATCCCCGTCGCCGCAACAGTCTCCAGTCTGGATCTCAGTTGCTGCACAACATATCTCATCTACATCAACACAATCCTCTGGGCAAACATCACAGTTGTCCTCAGTAGGTTCACACACACCATCACCACACGTTCCTGTGACTTCGTCTACTTTACAATCGTCTGGGCATGAATCTTTGGTCTCTCCAGCATCGCAGGCACCATTGTTGTTGCAGACCGGTGTTGGAGGTAAGATAGGTGTGGCACCTGACACGCCAATAACTTTGATAGGTGTTGTTTTTTCGACAACGAAGCGGTAGATTGCGTTTGCCGTCAAAAAGGGGTAGTCCTCTTCAAGGTCTGCCTGTTTTTCCGCGAGCACGACAAAGTCGCAGGAGAGGCTTCGCGTGCCGTCCTGCCAGAGCTTCGCGTCGTCGGCCGAGACTTCGCATTCGCCGGTATTTATGTCAGGCGTACCCTTGCAGAACTCGCATGCTCCGAGGTAGTCTGGGTCTGGTTCGATGAGGGATTTGTCATACGTGAATGTAATCGAGTCGAGTTCTCCGAGCTCTTTCGTGGGGGATGACTCGACATAACCTGCTACGCTCTTAGTGAGGTCCAAGCGGACCGTGAACGGTTGGGTTGCCAATATCACATCTGGCACATGAAACTTCAGATTAACTGGGGCTATTGAGGATTCATAAGACGGTTCTGGCAACTTCCCTTTCTGTTGGTACTCTTTGTATGTCTCCCTGCTCAATACCGGAAAGTCTGCTCGCCCGTTTGCTTGATAGTTGAAGGATACCTTGACACCGACATCATGCACCACTTCCTGATTCTTGTCCAGAAGAGTTGACGCACCCAATTGGAAGTATTTCTCATTAACTTCACCTGCAATACCTGCTATCACGTCAGGTGCGTTCAAGGAATCGAAAGAATGTTTGCCTCCTACCGGAGATTTAACGACGAAATCAGACGTTCGGAAGAGTTCGGCTTCTATGTTTTCGGCCTTAAAGTCACCGACGTTCTTCACCTGGACACGGAGATTGACAATTTCACCTGAAGGCACCTCGCTAATGTCCGGTTCAAATGCGGTTATTTTTATACCGACTGCATCTTTTTCCATGGCAGTTTCACTAGAGCCGGTGCAACCGAGCACCAGAATTAGTGCTAAAAGAATAGTCCAACTACGCACCTTTTATCACCGTCACTGACTCTTCACCGACGACGTGGTATCTGTAATCAGCATCGACCTTGAAGGTCGGGTAGAGTTCGTCCTCTCCGGTCTCAGTACTTATGTTCAGTCCGCAGGATAAAACTGCTTGCTTGCCGTCGATGAGCTTGACGAAGTTTGCTATGAGCGTATTGCCGTCTCGTTCAAAGTCGCATTCGGGAACAATCTTCACATTACTTACTTTAACAGCGTCATGTGGTTTTTTATCGTCCTTGAATACATATTCGAAGCGGATTGTTGGATCTTTAGTAAGATATTCAGTGACTTCAACTTCCCAATTTTTCACTGAATCGCACTCAACTAAGTGTAGTGGCTTTATCCTGCCCACTTCTTTGCCGCTGATTGATACTTTGACCTCACCATCATTTTTGCCTGTAAGGCAGACATCCGCCTTCAAATAGTACCTGAAGTTATCGATATCAGGTAGAAGTTCAAAAGTTGTCTCTTTTTCGCCCAGCGCAGCACCGAAAGTGCCGCCCTCACCTGAGGCACCAATTGGTGGCATGAGCCAAACAGGGGGAGTGATTGTAACATTATCTATACAATTCAATTGTTCCCCACAGCATGAGCAACCCATCTCGTCCTTGTTATCGACAGTCTCGTCTGCCTTGATGAATCCTCCCTGGTTGTGGTTCAGAACCACACGGAGTTCGACTGGGTCTCCAGATTTTTTGAAGAGGACAGGCTCTTGGAAGTTGACGTCGATTGAGATTGGGGAAGGGAATTCCTCAGACTGGGATTCGGGAAGAGATTGGTCAGATTGTTTTAGTTGTTGGATTCTTGAATACTTAAGGAGAGGGACTTGAGCCCATGCCGAGCTCTTGTAGTCGTAGCCCAAATCAACCTTGAAGGTGAATGGATATTCTTGGATGGCAGTACCGATATTGTCGGGTGCTAATAGTTCCCAACGGTACTCGTACATGTCACCCGGGACTTCGAGCTCGATATCAGGTGCGCGCATGCGGCGGGCTGGTTTGGTCCAGAAAATATCAAGCTTTTCGGCTAGTGCTTTAGCTTGATCTTTGGTGCAGTCGGCTTTACAGGGAGCGTCATCTCCACAGTCTTCGATGCATTTCTTTTCGGCGGCCTCTGCATTAGTCACCCATGTGTCGCCATTGATTGGTCTGAAAGCACCCACCAGGAAGAGGTCGGCCACGACATCGGTCGCCTCGAAAGCTCCTTCATTCTCAACAAGCAAGTTCAAGGTGAACTCCCCGTCTTCGTAGACTTGGTCCATGTCTGATGTGAAACTTTTTATGGAAACAGCAGTGGCTTTTGCTGAAAGAGGTGTGCTCTGGGTTCCTGTACATCCCAGTATCAAGACTAATAGCAGAATTGGTAGGTATCGCATTGATATTCTTAAGGTAGTAGGCAATTAAATATCTTTCTTAGGACATAATGAGGGCTAGAACAGCTAGTCCCATGGCCGCAGTCCAGATTCGTTTGTCCCAGCGGTAGATTTTTGCTCCGTCCAAGACGCCGAACGGGAGGAGGTTGAAGAATGCGAGGAATGAGTTGACAAAGAAGCCTATTGAGGCTATTGCTCCTAGGAGGCCGCCGTAGAGGAGTTGGGTGATGCCAAAGATTGAGGCAAGAGCGAGATTTGTCATCGGGCCCGCCAGACTTATTCTGCCGAGTTCGTCGCGGGTGGCTCGACGGCCCTGGGCATTTATAGGGAATATCATTACTGCGCCTGGTGCGGCAAAGATTATGCCGATTAAGATTGCGAGGAAAAAAGCGAAGATTAGGTTGCCGAAATCCATCCGGTATTCAGCCCAGAAGCCGTAGTTCTGTGCCACGAACTTGTGGCCGAGCTCGTGGAGGATGAATGCGACGCCGAGTGTTGGGAGGATTAGAATGAACGCACCGAGTCCTGAACGGACTGAAAAGATTATCGCGAGGGCTATCCATGAGATAACTAAGTCCTTTAGCTCTTCGGGTGTGAAGCGATATTTCATTCTGTTTTGGGTTTGTTAAGATTACTTAAGTAAGTTGAGATGCCGCGGACATGGCCTGCACCGATTACTACGACTGTCTTTTCGAAGTTGTACTTGAGGAGGCGGGAGACCATGTATTTGTCGCGTTCGTCGACTAGGACTTTAGAGAGGGTCGGGGATTTTTTCTTAAGGATTTCTAGGAGTTTGTGGACGTTTTCAGGTTTGGTGATGTCCTCGATATCTATAGGGGCGAAGACAAATGTGAAGAGGCGGAGCTTTTCAAGTAATGGGACTTTAGAGAAGCGTTGAAGGGTTAAAGAAAATGGGCGGTCGATGAACAATACAGGTATTGAGTTCTGGCCAGCGACCTTGACAGCTTCAAGCATTTCAGCTCCTGGGAAGATTTTCATCTTTTTTGCAATCCAGTTCTGGAAGATTGTTAGAACAGCGGCGAAGATGTGTCCTCGTTTCACGAATTCCATCGGGCCGCGCTGCTTATTCTGGACCATTGCTTGGTAACGCATGAAGTCAAGTTCGACCGCGACTGCGTCTGGTTTTGTCTCTTCGATGACCTTTTTCACCTGTTTGACTGACTTTTCGAGCACATGAGCAGTCGGGACCAGAATAAATTCTCTCGGCATAAAGGTTTTATATAGGTGCGTGCATTTATCAGCGTAGTGATTGTATGTCAGTTAATAATCTAACAGAAATAGTAGGAAAGAACGTTTACACCAAGACTGCCAAATTCGTAGGAAAGGTCGAGGACACCATGCTCGACACTGAAAGAGGTTCTGTAGCGGGATTCGTCGTCCAGATGGCGCCTGACAGCTACCTCTCTAAGATGTTCGACAAGACAGGAGCCAAGAAAGCTATCCTGGTCCCGCACAGGCACGTGATTGCAAGTGAAGATATCGTGATTATTGCCGTCCCTTCGAAGTTCGAACAGCCTAGTATTCTTCCAGCACAGGAAGAGTTGGCAATCGAACCGGCAGAAGCAGCGAGCGAGATTTAATTCTGCTCTAACAGGGCGGTCATCTCGTTGTGGAGTTCCTCGAGCATCTTGAAGGGAACGGAGTCTTGACCAAACCTCTCGGAGTACTTTGCTTTTATGTCAGCATAAGAGACTTCTCTATCATCCATAATAAGTTTATCAGCATAACAGACAATTTTCTCTTCAATTGTTTCTGGGATGTAGTCTTTTGCTGGAAGGCCGAGTTTGACTGCATCGTCTTTAGGGATGCCGGCACCGATGTGGCGCTCGACGATTAGGGCGAGTTCTTCTGGGAGGTCGTGGTCGCGGATGATTTTCGAGCCTGCGACACCATGGCTGATTCCGTGGGTCTTTGAGCGGCCGATGTCGTGGAGTAGAGAACCGATTTCGATTAGGTCTCTTTTGCCTTGGTTGATCTTGTCTGTAAGTTCTAAGGCCTTGGAGCAGACAGCCTCACAGTGAGTTATTACTACTTGGGGCGTGCCTTCTTCTTTTAGAAGATGTAGAGCTTCCTGACGCGAAATCATCGAATGATTAGAGTTGAGCAGGTCGCGTGGCGCACTACCCTTTCCGAAACACTTCCGAGTAGGAACTTTTCCAGGCCAGTGCGGCCGACAGTTCCCATGACAATCAAATCGTATTCCTTACCTTTCTGGATGATGACGTCGCTGGGCTCGCCGTGTTCGAGTATTTTTCCAACTTTGATGCCTTTCTTTTCGAAGAAATATCCTCCGTCCTTGAGCAGTTCGATACCTTCTGTCTCTAAAGCTTCGCGGATTCCTGGTGTTGGGACACCGTACTTGAAGTTCTCGTCAATCATCACGACCACGTGAATCAAATCTATTTTAGCCTTCAGGTCTTTGGCCACCTTGGCAACCATTTCCATTGCTTTTGTTGAATGTTCAGAACCGTCTGTTGCAAGCAGAATTTTCATTTTTTACCTCCGAGTTTCTTTAT
>CAZHTU010000027.1:0-8237 GCA_964535815.1 Candidatus Undinarchaeota archaeon | reverse complement strand
TTAATTAGCTGGCTTGAAGTGTATTAGGCCGACTAATGCGAGTACAAGAACCACGCCGATAGTGGCGAGGAAGTACCCTACTTGATTGATACCAAAGTCTCCACTGGCTATTACAAAGCCGGTTGGGGTGGCTGGAACTTGATTAACCACGTGGATTGTGGCTTTTGCAAGTGCGTTTGAGTCCTCTGATACTGCTGCAACCCCGACTTCATAGTCTCCTAGTTCGGTTTGAAGAGTCGGGCTGACGTACAGGTATGCTTTTACTTCGTCACCTGGCACGACTGCGATTTCCTCTGGGCGAATCATGGCCCAGTCAATACCAAGGACCGAAAGGGAATACTTGATTGGAGCCTTTCCGGTATTTTTGATTGTTACTTCGATGACTTCACCCTGCTCAGGGAGAAGGTAAATGTCTTCCGGACTTGCGACCATGTCCACGCCAAAACAAGTGTCTATTGGTAAAATAGTAAGTGTGGATTCAGTATCGTGAGAGTTTATTGTGTTAGTGAAACCTGCCTGGATTGAGTAGTCTCCTTCCTTTGCGTCTTTTGGAATCTCAAGCGTCTCGTCGATTGTCTTTGTCTCGTGTGCGGCAACCTTAAATGCGTAATCCTTGACCGACCTGTCAAATGGGTCGACTAGGACGCCGACGAAGTCAGTCTCGAATTCACCATAGTTCTTCACCTCTACTTGGAGGTCTTTTGTGTCTCCAGGGCAGGCCTGAAGTGTCTTTGGTGAGATTACTGTCTCAAAAAGATAACAGTCTTTGACTATTACTTTGACAGGGATGTCCATCTTTTGGTGTGCTGTACTTGCTTTAAAGTTGACTTCGTACTCGCCTGCTTCCACAGCAGGTTCGATGAGATAGAGTTCTTCGCGCTCCACGCCTTCAGGAAGAGCAGTGGAGTAGTGTTGCGGTGTAATCCATGCTATGTCGGGTTCGAGTGTGAGTACTTCGTGTTTTGAACCCTCGTTCTTGAACTTGATGGCCCGGAATGCGTTCCGGTCTTTGCAGACCTCAAAAGTTGGAGGGGCTTCGTAGGTTATTTGGTGACATGTGATTAAGTCTATTGGGATTTCAACTTCAGATTTTGCCGCAGAGATTTGGGACTCCACACGGACTGGAAGGGCATACTGGCCTTCTTCAATATCTGCAGGGATGAAGAATGGGACAACCTTTTCCTCGTCTGCGAGCAGGTCGAATGAGTATTCGCCAAGCTCGTATTTATCATCAGTGTACATACGGACAGATTCTTTGAATTTTCCATCGTTTCGGAGTATGAGATTGAGTTGGTGAGGTTCCCCAGCGCAGAGTTCTTGAGCGGTCGGGGGGACTATTGAAACTTTGAAGCAATTGTCCACCTTGATATCGAGTTCCAGAATCTTGACCTCTTGACCAGAAGTTGAGATTATCTTTAGCAGGTAAATTCCTTGTTCTGTTGCAGTAGGGATAGTAAGATAGAGGTAAGAAACAAATGGTTTGTTGGCAACAAAGATTTTTTCGTCGGTTAAGGTTGCCCATTTGGCTGCGTCGCCTTCAAGAGCAACTGCATATTGACCTGCGTCAGGATGGGTTATTTCAAGAACACCAGTAGAGCTAGGACAGATGCTCAGATAGGGTTCATTGACTGAAAAAGCGAAAGCAGACGCTGAAAAGAGCAAAAAGAATAGGATGGAGGTGGTGGGCTTCAAGCCACAACCACCTCCGGTCGCTCTGTTTTTCGGATGATTGTCAACACGAGCACAGCAATGATAGCAGTCTGAAGGAGGACTAGTGTCGATAGACCGCTACGCTTGCCGAAGTCGAGGATTGCGAAACCTGTTGCCGCTGCGATTGCGTTCGCACCAGCTTCATCGGTCTCTGGGAGGTCCGTTGTGGCTGGATTATCAGTCACATAGACTGCTATCCTCTCTTCGGCAGTCGCTTCACCGCCGAATGTACTCGCTTTGACTATGATTTCATGTGAGCCCATTGCTGCGTCAGCATCAGGGGCCACATACAGCTCGAGTTCCTTGATAGCTCCTGGCTCGAGCTCAATTGTTGAAGGGTTCAACAGTGCCCAGTCAGGCCCTTCTAGCATGAGGGCTACTGCGTCCTTCGTATTGCCGACGTTCTGCACCTTGAGGTTAAATGTAACGCTCTTTCCTGGTGCAACGTCAGATGAGTGCTTGTTGAATGACATGAGAACACCGTGACCACCGACTTTGTCTTCGTCGGAGATTATAATCACTGTATCTTTGTCAGATATGCTTGAGAGTGTCTCAGATTCAGCACCGATCCCCAGTTCGTACATGCCTGTTACCAAGGGAATGTAGAGTTTGACATATGTGTCTCTGGATTCTCCAGATGGGACGAGTATGGCCTCGTCGTACTCCTGGACCCAGTTACTGACACCTCTGAAGAAGAGTTTGTAGATGTCATTTGCTTCTCCATCGTTTCTAATATTGACCTTGATTGTTGCCGTGCCTGCTGGCGCAACCTCCATTGTGTCCTGGAGTGCGTCCACACGGACACCGTAATCTCCGGAAACTGTGATGTTGAGAGGGATTTTGGCCGTGCAGACATGGGCTTTCTTGACATATTCTGCCTCAAAGTCCACGACGTAACCACCAGGGGTCAAATCGTCGGTCTCGAGTATGAAATAGCCTGCTTTCTCAGCGCGGTCTCCAATATCAACATAGTTGTACTTGCGGGTCGGGAAGCTTAGACCGAGGATATCTTCGCTAATCTCTGCTTCGACATCGCGAAGTTGGTCAGTAGTTCGACTTTCAAGATAGACAACGAGTTCGACCTTGTCTGTAGGGTCGATTCTTGCGTCATCTTCACCGCGGTAAGCAGTGTTCTTGATTTCAAAATCCACGTCCCCACAGGACCAGTCTCCATCATCAGTACTTGAAGCACTAGAATCTGTGGTGCCTGAAGACGAACCGGTTCCTAGATTGATTGCTTTGAAGGAACCTTTACCCACTGGGAGAATAAATTCACCCTCGTGGATGCCATTGCTGTCAAAAACGACAAGCGTAAGCTTGTACTCGTCTTTTGCTATGTCCCCGACATGAATACCAATCGGGACGATTTTAACAGAATCCTCGGGAAAATCGCCTATATAGTGCAGGCGATCAGTTATTACTATACCATTAATTTCAGAACGGATATCGACCCTAGCTAGTTTTGCATCAGGTCCGGTGTTCTCCAGCTCGACATGCAAAAAGACATTGGTCTGCGGAGCGACAGGAACCGGACTAAGGTCGGTCATCTTGTAGTTGGCTGCCATGGCCGGCATCGCCAGCAAAAGCAGCGCGATTAGAGCGACATACGATTTCATTAAACGCACCTCATTACCACTATGTGGTGGTGACAATATATAAACCTTTCGATTCCGGACTTTTGGCGGTTTTTAATCCTCAGGATAGCTTTATTTGGTAGTTAGCAGCGAGGTTTTCAACCTTCTGTTTGTTTGAACGAGTGGAATAAATCTTGCGGATTTTACTGTCCACCTCCACAAATCGCATGATTATACGCTTGCGAAGCTCTAGGTCAACTAGTATTGCAATTGTTATCCCTCTGGCTATGCCGCCCACTTCTATATCCTCCATGTAAACAAACTCGTGCCTAGCCACCTCTGCTTCGACTTTGCGCAGGAGAGTGTTGGAGCTCTTTCCTATTTTATTAACTATACTACGGTCCTTATCCAAGAAAAAGACAGTGGCCCACCCTCTGCGCTCTTTTCGAGGGAAACGCTTCTTGTGCACGCGCCGGTCACGGTGCTTCTCTTGGAACAGGCCCTGTACTAGATAGTCGACAAACATCACTTTGTTTAGCTCGGTACTAATCACAGGTCCGAGTGCCACCAGCTCGAGTATCTTCTCGCGCTTGGGGTTCTTGCCCATCTCAAGCTTCGCTCTCGCCTCATGTTTCTTTAGGGCATATCCCAAGCACTTGGTTTTGTGCTTGCCTTGCATAATCTCTACTATCTTACCCTCGGTTATCAAGGCCTTTACACACGCATTAAATTTGCTCGGACCAATTGTATGGCCTGATTTGGTGCTGAGTTCCTCCTTGAGCACCTTTGGACTGCAAAAACCGCCTTTCTCTTCCAATACTTTGAGGGCTATTGCCTCTAAGTCCAGTAAGGTTTCCAACATCGGCTTAAGCTTGGGAAGGCAAACCCATATTGTCTTCAGAGACCTACCTTTCTTCTCTTCAACAAACACGACCTCTCCTGCACTGCGCAGGTCCAGCATACCATTGGTGATACCGCCCGGACTATGGGGGACGTTCGCGTATAGCTCGCTCGGTCTCGCATACCCGCCATTCGCCTTGATAAAGGCGAATACTTTTACAGCTATCTTGCTCAAGTTCAGTACCATCGTTAGACTATTGGACAGTATACTATATATTATTAAGTAGAGAACTCTGCAAGGTCTGAGACGACACGATCTACCAGATATGGAGGTACGTGCCACACCCGCAGGGTATGGAGGTGGAACTTCTCTTTGTGGAAATAGGCCACAATCACCCGCACGATGATCTCATCTGCGACGTGCTCGAGAGCAAGATGGCGAGACCAATCCTCATCCATCAACCGCATCCTGACGATATCAAAGGCATGTTCATATCGCTTGCCTTTCGCCTTGAGCGCCTTGAGTACATCATGCTTATTCTTGTCGATAAAACGGTTCAGGGTTTTGTTCAGGCGCGGACTGATCTTCACTTTATCCTTCTGCGGGTAGAGGGAGTTCAATACCCTAGGCTCAGCTGAGCGGCGGGGGTAGCGCCTAGGCTCAGGCACGACAGGTTCGCCCTTGCGCGAATCAGGTTTCCCGACCTTGTTCACGATAGGCTCACCAAGGGACTTCTGGAGGAACTCTGCCTCTTTCTTAAACTCTGGAAGATAGTAGATGAGGTCCCCTCGCTTGGTCCGCAAAAACTCGATATGGTCACCATTCGAGCGGAGTTGAGTAATGACCTGCTCGATCTGTCGTGAGGGCGTATCGAGCTCATCTGCGAGTACAGAGAGCAGTCTTGGTCCCTTCTTGAGCTCGGACCTGACCATGTCTTGCAGGAGCGAACGCTTCCTTCGGATAACCATGAGATGTTATTGGTCCTTGGGATATTTAATTACTTGCCCTTTCCCTGCATGCCTTTGAGGGAACCCATCAAGCGTTTCATGCCGCGTGGCATCTTGCCCTTTTTCAGGACCTTAACAAGCTTTTTGGACTTTTTGAAATCGGCAACAAGATTCTTGACGTCTGAGATTTTCGTGCCTGAGCCGTGAGCGATTCGTTCGAAGCGTGAACGATTAAGGAGTTCAGGGTCCTCAAGTTCGCCTTTTGACATCGAGTCCATTGCGTACTTGTATCTCGTCAATTTTGCCTCGTTAGCTTCCAGGACGTCTGCTGGGAGCTTGGCCTGGACGCCCATCATTTGTAAGACATCTTTCATCGGGCCCATCTTCTTTTGTGCCTTTAGTTGTTTGTAGAAAGTTGAGAGCGTGTACTTTTCACGGAGAATGTCTTCTGGATTGAAGTCTTCGTCTGCGGCCATTGCTTGGGCCTTTTCCATAAGCTTCTTGATATCGCCCATCCCTAGAAGGGACTGGAGGAACCTTTTGGGCTCGAACTCGTCCAAGGCGTCGATTCGTTCGCCGACGCCGATGAAGATTATCGGGACTTTTGCATGCGCGACTGCGGAGAGAGCGCCACCGCCCTTTGCCGTACCTTCCATCTTTGTGATTATTACTCCGGTGAGACCGACGAACTCATTGAATGATTCTGCGATTTCTCCGGCTTTTTGGCCAATGTCTCCTGAGAGAACAAGCCATTTCTCGTCAGGTTTGAATGCCGCAGTTACGTCCTTTATCTCTTTGATAAGCTCTTCGTCAACTGCATCGCGTCCGGCTGTATCGAGGATTATGACCTCTTCTTTCTTGAGCTTGGGGAGGGCAGCCTTGACAATCTTGACTGGATCTTTCTCTTTTGGATTTCCTTGCACAGTTAACTTAATTTTCTTTGTAAGCTGTTTGAGCTGTTCGAATGCAGCGGGTCGCCAAGTGTCTGTGCCTATGATTCCTGGTCTGAGTCCGCGCTTCTGGTAGAAGTTGGCGATTTTCGCAACAGTAGTTGTCTTACCACTGCCGAAAAGACCCAAAAGCATAATTTTTGTTTTTCCGACCGGGGGTTTTTTGCCTTCTCCAAGAAGTCTTAAGAGTTCATCGTACACGACCTGGACGATGTGCTGTTTGCGTGTCATCCCGCCGGGAAGCTTTTCAGACTTCACGCGGTCGCGGATGCGCTCAGAGAGTTCGAATACTAACTGGATGCTGACGTCCGCTGAGATGAGGGCGCGTTGTATCTCTTTAATTGTCTCTTCGACAAGTTTTGAGTCTACATGAGCTGCTCCTGTCAGCTTCGATAGTATTCCTTGTAGATTGTCACTTAATTTGCCTAACATCTGACTTAAGTTGGGATTGAGGGATTATAACTGTTCACTTCTTGATACGGTTCTTCAGTTCGAAGAGACCGTCGAGGAAGAGGCCGAGTATGAAAGGTACTGAGAAGAATAGATAAATCCTATTTCCTGTCCTCTGGAACATATAGAGAAATCCAAAAGCAGCGAAGAGGATTACAAGAATCACTCCGACCGTGCCGACCTCGAATTCTCCAGGGAGTCTTATCTTCTTTTCTGGGATTTTGACAGGTGGTCGGTACCGTTCGTCGACCTCCAAGGGAGTAGCGCGCGACTTGCAATTCTGGCAGATGTACTTGGAGCCGAAACCGATTCCGTAAAACGGATCGGACTTGTGCCGCTTGAGGTCTGTACTCCCACAGGTCGGGCAGACCTTCACATACTTGATTTTTGTCTCTGCTTCTGTTTTTTTCTCTGCCATCAGAAAAGGAATATTATATTTACTATATAATCGTACTCTCAGGCATGAAAGGACAGGTAGCGACATGGGAGATTGTTATTTCCATAACTATTTTTGTCATAGTTGCAGCTTTCGTAACTATTTATGCTAATTCAGGCAGTCAATATGCGATGCAGAACCTGAAACTAAGTAAGGGTTTGTATGATGGTGTGAATCTTGTTGTTAACGATGACACGCTCAGGGGAGCGGTTGTTGGGTATTTTGAAGGTGAAGACCCACAAGCCATCATCCAAAGGCTTGAGTGGGTGAATGATGAATTCGGTATCAACCTGGCGTTGGATATCCGTGGAACCGGGTTTTATGGAGGAACGCCGAAAGGTGATTCACTCGCGTTTGACTTGATACTGCCAGTCTATCAGAATACAAAGTATGAGAAGGTTGAGGTGAGGGTGTATGCCTAGCTCCAAAAGCCGCACAGGGTCGCGAGGCCAGTTGATAACCATCACAATGTTTATTGTCGCGCTCACAATTCTTGTTTCCTCTGTCACGATGGTCTCTGCCGGGCGGAGGCACTCGGACGGTCAAGCCCTTGAGGATATGGATGTTGATAGATTAAAGATGGTTGAGACTGTGGCAAAAGCAAATTACCATGCACTTCCTGATGAAACATTTACCGACCTGTGGCTTGCTTCCCACCACACCATGGCTACTGAACATGGGGCCGACCTCACATTTGAGGAGCAGGAACACTTCAACTTAGTCACACTCAGGTCTGCACGGACTGGGAATACCCTATCTTTTATTTTGGAGAAAAAGTAAAGTTGATTAAGTAGTAGGTACAAAGAGATAACATGGCAAAGAAGAGAGATCCAAAGCAAAAGGTGCTGACAACTCCTGCACGAATGATAGACGGTTTTGTCCTTTTTGCTTCAGACAATGTCAAACGTGTGAATGAGCAAACATTCGAGGTCACCTCGCGCGAAGGAGGGAAGGATGTCAAAAGGAAGGTCGAGATACTCGGAGACCCTAAAGACAAGGAACTCTACCTGAGACATGTGATGGCCTACAACAAGAACCTTGCCAAACGCGGATTACCTGAATTCAAGTGTTCCTGCGAGGACTACACGTACAATGCCTGGACCTGCTCACACATATTCGCTGTCGCCTACTGGATGCAGGAGAAGAAAGAACTGCAGCGTGAACTGGGCAAACCGATAACCGTCCAATTTAGACCTGGGTGCGAAAAGAAGGGTGAGTACTTTACCCTCTTCTTTCCGACGTCGCGGTATACCTCTTTACCACTAATGCCAGATTTAGCTAAGCTTCACTGCCCGTTCTGTAGGGCGTCTTTAAGTACAATAGTCAAGC
>CAZHTU010000026.1:0-8279 GCA_964535815.1 Candidatus Undinarchaeota archaeon | reverse complement strand
AATTCCTCCTTGAGAAGAAAAGGATTAAATGTATGGAAGCCACACGCATGGAAAGGCCTGAAAAACGCACTACAACAAAGGTATACTATTTATACAACGAGCTATCTGCCCGGATAGTTGCTTGTCTGCACAAGAACGGCCCTATGTTCCAAATTGAACTCGCCAATGAATTAAGGTCAACCAATGTAATCAGATACTATTTTGACCGACTCCTAAAGAAAAAGAAAATCCGGCGCAAATATTTGAGCAAAGGAAAAATGACGGAGGCCATCTACTTCCTGCGTAAAGACATACGCTTGATGAATATTTTAGACTATCTAGGCAAACATGCCATGGTTCTATCAAGTGACATCCCAAAAGTCGCCCAGGCCATAAAGAGTACGCCCAGAGATGTGAAAATGGACCTAATATTCCTTGCACAAACAGGCAGGCCAATGCGCATGGAGTTAAGGCGAATAAAAAAAATAAAAGGAAAGAAAACAGTGGAGACAAACCAGCTCTATTACCTCTACGATGAGGAAGCAGCAAAAGTCATACGCTTCTTGTATATCAATGGGCCGTTCTTACAGAGTGAATTGGCTCGAAAGTTCGGCATGGAGCTTATGCATGCCAATCAGTTAACTGTGAAAATGGCAAAGCGCGGAAACATCAAACGCAGGAATGTCGGCCTGCCCCAGAAACCGATAAACCTAGTCTACCTGCCAATGGATGAGGCGTTGGCAAAGGAAGTGAAAACCCAATATGCGGGCAGGGGTAGGCTGAGTGTAGTGGGGGATAACCACAGAGGCCGGGCTAAAACAACACAAGGCGTTAAATAGTTCTAACGCTAAGTAAAGTACATGCCAAAGACTAGCGATGCTGACCGACAACTAGCAGCGTATGGTGAAGTACCAGTAGCTATTTCTCAGCAGCCGCTGAAAGAGATTCTCAAATCCGCTGCTTCACAGCTGATACTCAGCGCCGCACAGGTGCGGGGTGAGTTGACCCAAGACACAATTAACGATGCACTTTCAGGCAGCCCACTTACAATTAAAAGAAAGCTAGCGGCGATGAAACTCTCATTAAGAGATGTCAAAGTACTGGAGCCACCCGGGGTCGAAGACATCGTGAAAAACCTCGTCCACCCCTGTTTCTTCTCACCTTCGAATAGCGGAAGACTTAGGAAGAGAGCAAAAAAAGAAAAGGAAGGAGAAGAACCAAAACTGGTTGTGCAACAGTTCAGGACGATTGTGCAGGGTAAGAAAAAGTATAGAGAGGGCACAGCGATATTCGACCTCTGGAGATTTTATCAGCAGTACAAATCCTCGAGAGGGGTTGGCAGATATACTGGAATCCGTTTCGGCTGCTCAGACGGTCCAGCAGACCTTGTCGTCGTAGGGGACGAGTTCTTTGTCGTTGTCGAGTACGAGCGGACAGAAAGCTTCCCTGGCAAGACCAAGAGGATTCAATTTCACAACATCCTCACAAGGCTCACACAAGTAAAGATGACGCAGCACCAACGGCAGGAGTTTGCAGGGCAAACCTTCAGGCAGAAAACGACGGAAAAAAAGGTAGAAATCCCACCATTTATGGGCACAGAAACCCTTCAAGATATTCTAGTCACTGCTACCAAAAATGTACTTAACGAGTATTTTACAAGAAATGATGCATCTGCTGAAAGGATAGGCCAAATAAAGGACTACAATTTGCCAAGTCTGCGACGTGCACTTGTGCAGTCCACCCTACACCAACAGAACTTAGAGTTGTTCAGAGGAAGGCAAACCAAATTAGGGGATGAGACCTTGCTGACCCTCCGCACAGTCCTTCCTGTGAGGTACAAGAAATTGTCAAGAGCGGACTTCAAGCTGGATGAGCTGTTAAGGCCTGAAAAAGGTGAGGCTGACATGCTAAGAACTGGAATCACATTCAGTTCAGAGGTCCAGCTGCGCCCCTACTCCCCAGTTTACAAACAAGTAGGTTACATGTTGTGCGTGCAATCCAACGGTCTTGTGATTAGACCTATGAAAGGTAGACGAATGGTATATCGCGTAAATGCTACTCAGAAAAGACATTTCCACGAGTTGATGTACACACTTTTGGCCCTGAAGTGACAGACAAAAATCTTATATTGGGTTATGCTTAACCAATAGCATGATCCGCGAAATCATTGCCAAGTATTTGGGGATTCCTGATTTTATTGTTAGGCACCGTGAGGGCATTTTTGTTTTTGGCGCACTCATGTTCGCGGCAGGAGTGTGGATACAGCTCAAAAAGTTCTATGAAGGAGAGGAAATAAGACTTCTTGACAAAGATGATTTGCTGATTTACCTTTCAATTCCGTTTATTTTGCTCGGCCTGCTTTTGATGTTCTAGGCTTCGCAGATTTCTTTTTCGCAGACTTTGTCTTCTTTGACTTTTCCGCAATCAGTTCAAGATAGGATTTTCGCGTTGTTTTCGATTCTGGAACGCCGAGTTTTTTCAGGACTTCAAAAAGTTGTTTGGTTGCGCTCTTCTTCGGTACTTCAGTGATTAGCTCGAGCTCCAAAAACTCACCGAGCTCGTGGACTGAATCAAGCGTGACCTTGACACCATCGAGTTCGAAGACGCGGCGGTGCTTGTGGACCTGTGCGTCAGGAGTGAAACCAACCTTTTCGAGGATCTCAAAGATATTGTCGTCAACCATACTAGTCAATTCCTCGCGGGACTTGGTCTTTTTGTCAAAACGCGCGCCCTTGTAGCAGAGCTTTACCTTATTATCTGCACAGCGTATGCGCAAGGCCTCATCAGTGACTGCGAAGTCTTTTGAAGGGTGGGAGTAGTACACATCCTTTTGAAAACCCTCACTCATCATCTCGCACCCCCACTGGTGCAGCTTCTTCTCAATCTTCTTCGGGTCGACTTGTGCTTTTATCTCGAGCTCGAACATGCTTGTGCTAATACGGGTGGATTATAAAATGTTTTATACTTTGAGGACTAAAAGATGAACATGGTAAAGGCACACGAAATAGAGCTGAATTGGGATATAGGTATGACTGTTGCAAGATACAAAGGTGACTCTTATACACTGTCCAGGCTGGGCAGGTCACCCCATGCTCCAAAGGTGTCCTTGCCGAATATTGTGAAAGCTACACGGATGGTCTTTGACTCGTCCAGATATGCTATGAGAGACATTCTCCACATATCAAAAGCAGGGAAGACTGTGGTCCTGAAACTGCTGGAGTGTGGCGAAGACCTTACTCTAGACGACCTGATAAAAACAGATCAATTAGCACTCACTGAAAAACGGGCAGCCTACAAATACCGACCTATGCTAGAGCTGCTAGTAGAGATATGCGACGAGATATGGAACCAGGACAAGGAAGATTTCAAAGATCATGCCAATGATTATGTCGACACAACCAGATTGTTTCTGTACCAGTTGAAAAAGCACGGGAAAAAACAACTAGCCTGGCTTGAGGGGGCACTGGAACATGGTTTTTACCTGACAGAGCATAATTTGCTTGACTCTTTCCTGCGCGAGAACTATTTCGTGAGCGTGTTCCAGTTGAAGAACACCCGAACCAGGATTTGCATCTTTACGCATACTGAGGCGTATGAAAAAGCCATCTAGGCGAATCAAAAAACTTTATCTACCAGCTCCACTATATATAGTAGCAATGTTGGTAACCGAAATCGAGTTTAGGACTGGGCGAAGATATGAGAAGTCATTGGATTTACTCCAAAAGCTTGGGCTTGAAGATGAGCTGTCTAAAGACTATATGATTAGGGACGCAAAGACAGAGGGCGGAGCTTATCCTAAAGTCTCTTTTACAGACATCAAGGGCGCAAATCGGGCTGTTTTTATCTCGCCGGTGGCTGAAAGGCATTACAAGCTGCATTTGCCAGACAATCATGCATTGTATAATAAGGTTCATGGCCTTCTCACTGCAAAAAATGTAAGGTTTGCACCACAGCTTGTCCACGCCGATGACCTGGGACTGACTACTGACAACCGCGAACTGCTGCGATTCTACGATTGAATCTGCGGTAATCTATTTATACTCAGATTCGGATTCTAAGAGGATATAATGTTGAACAAAATCGAGCAAAAATGGCAGAAGAAGTGGAAAGACGCAAAGGCTTTTGAAGCCAATCCAGATAAGAGGAAGAAATACTTCCTGACTTTTCCTTTTGCCTACCTTAATGGTCCATTGCATTTAGGCCATGGATACACGTGCTCCCGCGTTGATATTTTGGCTCGATTCAAGAGGATGCAGGGATACAATGTTCTTTTCCCGTTTGCCTGGCATGTGACTGGCGAACCTATCGCGGGCGTGGCTGAGCGGCTCAAAAAAGGAGATAAAGTTCAGAAAAAAGTCTTGCTCGATTCAGGAGTCCCTGAAAGTGAGATTGGAAAGTTCCACGACCCTAAACACATCATCAAGTACTACAAGAAGCTCGGAAAGATTGCAGCAGACCAGATAGGTTTCTCTGTCGACTGGCGGAGAGAATTTACCACGACACCTTTGACCCCAACCTTCTCACGATTCATTGAATGGCAGTACACGACATTGAAGAATAAGGGATATGTGCGCAAAGGAACGCACCCAGTAATCTGGTGCCCGCAGTGTGAGAGCCCGACAGGAG
Source organism: Candidatus Undinarchaeota archaeon (assembly GCA_964535815.1). GTDB lineage: Archaea > Undinarchaeota > CAZHTU01 > CAZHTU01 > CAZHTU01 > CAZHTU01. The sequence continues at coordinate 3,674 of CAZHTU010000026.1, read as the reverse complement.
ACCATGACCGGCTCGAAGGGGAAGGTGTGAGCGCGGTTGAGTTTACACTCCTCAAATTTGACATGGAGGATGGGCGCTTGATGGTTGCGGCCACGCTCAGACCTGAGACCATTTATGGTGTCACTAATTTCTGGATTCGTCCAGACCGAGTCTATGTGGACGCGCAGGTCGGGGACGAGGTTTGGATACTGAGCAAGATTGCAGCCGAAAAGCTCCCAGACCAGGGGAAGAAGGTCAAGATACTCAAGACCTATGAGGGCAAGGAACTAATAGGCAAGTACTGCAAGAACCGTGTCAATAATAGTAAAGTTTTAATCCTGCCTGCAGATTTTGTTGACCCAGCCAACACGACCGGAGATGTTATGTCTGTGCCGGCACATGCTCCGTTCGACTATATTGCGCTTGAGGACCTCAAGAAGAATGAGGCGCAAATTAAGAAGTATGGCTTGCACAAGAAAGTAATTGAGGATATAGAGATTATTTCCTTAATCAAGATTGACAAGTATGGTGAATTCCCAGCTATTGACGCATGCAAAGAACTCGGTGTCAAAGACCAGAACGACCCTAAGTGTGAGAAGGCGACAAAGATAGTCTACAAAGAGGAATTCCATACTGGTACCCTAAAAGAGAATACTGGGAAATACGCCGGGCTCGCAGTTTCAGAGGTCAAAGACATCCTAATCAAGGATTTCATCAAGCAAGGAATTGCAGACAGTATGTGGGAAACGGCAGAAAAAGTTGTGTGCCGATGTGATACAAGGTGCGATGTCAAGATACTCGAGAACCAGTGGTTCTTGGCCTATTCAGATGAAAAATGGAAAGCACAGACTAGTAAGGCATTGAAAGAGATGTCCATCCTGCCGGACGACGGCCGTGCAGCCTTCGAGTACACCATCCGCTGGCTAAGAGACAAGGCCTGTGCGCGCAAGGGTGGTTTGGGCACACTCCTCCCGTGGGACAAAGAGTGGAAGGTTGAAACCTTAAGTGATTCTACTGTCTACATGGCGTATTACACTATTGCCAAGCACATCAATGGACTCGGAATAAAGGCTGAACAATTGACAGATGAGGTATTGGATTATGTTCTACTAGGCAAAGGCTCGCCAGACGTGGGTAAGAAAGTGAAGCTCGCACCTAAAATCCTGAAAGAGATGCACGCAGAGTTTGAGTACTGGTATCCGATGGACTTCAGAAACTCAGCAAAAGAACTCATCTACAACCACCTCACATTCTGTATCTTCCAGCACTTAGCTATCTGGCCTGCCAAGTACTCACCCCGATGTTTCGGCGTGAACGGAATGATTAATGTTGAAGGGCAAAAGATGTCCAAGTCCAAAGGCAATTTCATTCTTTTACTTGACGCACTAAAGAATTTCGGTGCCGATGCTACTCGTCTAGGACTTGTCAATACTGCTGAAGGCCTTTCAGACCCTGACTGGCATGCCACACAAATTAGTGCAATCCAAAAGATGCTTGAGAAGCTCATCCAAATGGCCAAAGAGGCCAAAAAGTCGAAAGGAAAAAGCGACATGGATGCCTGGTTGGACTCAAAACTCCAATACCACATTGCAAAAGCAACAGAGCACTACGAGCGCGTCGAGATTCGCTCAGCCTTGATGCACGCCTTCTTCGGCCCGATGAATGACCTGAAATGGTATTTGAAGCGCGGTGGCAAAGGAGAGGCGTACAGGCGAGCAGTGGAGACAATAGCTAAACTTTCAGCTCCTGTTGTACCGCATACTGCCGAAGAAGTGTGGTCAATTCTTGGTGGGAAGGGATTCATGTCTTTCGCAGATTGGCCGAAGGCCAGAAAGCGTTCAGAAGGTGTGGAAAAACAGGAAGACCTTGTGGCAAACATCTGCAAAGACATTGACGGTATCATCAGCTTTAAGAAGCTCACGCCTAAGAAGATTTTCCTGTACACGTGCGACCCATGGAAGTATAAGGTGTACAATACTGTTCTCAAGGCTAAAGATAGAAGTCCGAAGGTTCTGATGCCTAAATTAATGAAGGACACGAATGTCCGCAAGCATGGCAAGGATGCACCTAAACTTCTCCAGAAGTTTATCACGGTTAAGGACGATGTGCTCAAGCCGGAAGATGAGTTCAAGACCCTTGCAGGTGCAAAGGACTTCTTGGGCAAGAACTTCGGGTGCAAGGTCGAAGTGTACAAGGAATCTATGAACGACTACGACCCACTTGGGAAGGCCAAGAATGCGAACCCAGGCAAGCCTGCAATCTATCTTGAATAGCTATATAATATAGGCTTACGTTTTCTAACATATGTACGATTTAGTCATTGAGAATGCCCGCGTTATTGACGTACACACTGGCAAGATTATCCGACGGAATATCGCTGTGAAGTGGGGCTGGGTCGTTGATTTGACTACTGAGAAAGTAAAGGCCAAGCGAAGAGTTGATGCTAAAGGCATGTACGCTTGTCCGTCGCTCATTGATTCACATATACATATAGAGAGCAGTATGCTCACGCCCGCAGAGTTTGCCAAGGAAGTAGCTCCATTTGGCACCGGAGCCATCATTGCCGACCCGCACGAGGTAGCGAATGTTCTTGGAGTTCCCGGTGTCGAGCTCATGATTGAGGAGGTCAAAGATTTGCCAGTCGCAGTTTATTTTGGAATGCCTTCCTGCGTACCTGCAACACCCCTAGAGACATCTGGAGCGACACTCGATTCCGAAACCATTCAAAAGGCCTTGGGCCTCTCACATGTTGTTGCACTTGGAGAAGTGATGAACTTCCCAGGCGTGCTCAGTGAGGACGCTGACATTATCAGAAAGATATACCATGCGCGCAAGCGGAGGATGCGTGTGGAAGGTCACTGTCCTGGCCTCTCAGGACAGCCGCTTAGTAAGTATATAGTAGCCGGGGCAGAATCAGACCATGAATCTGTTGATGCAAAAGAAGCGATTGAAAAGCTTGAGAAGGGCATGCATCTCCTGATAAGGGAGGGTTCGGCCGCACAGAACATGGGAGACATCCTTCCAAAGCTGCCAAAAGAGTCACTGCGAAGGTGTATGTTCGCGTCAGACGATAAACACGCTTCTGATTTAGCTCACGGACATATCGATGCACTGGTCAGGAAAGCAATCAAGTTGGGAATCGAGCCGATTGAAGCGATTCGTATGGCAACATTGAATGCGGCAGAATATTTCAGGCTCCAGAAGCATGGTTCTATTTCCCCGGGAAAACATGCGAACATAATTTTACTTAAGAGTCTTAAAAAGTTTGAGATTTCTAAAGTCTTTTTGAAAGGCAAGCTTGTGGACACAAAAGATTTCAAGCGGGTCAAATATCCGCCGACTGTCACACATTCGGTCCAAATCCCTCCACTCAAACAGATTGCCAAAAGGATTACTGTGGAGGCCCATGGTAAAAAAGTGAGGGCGATTGGTGTTGTGGAGCATGAGCTGGTTACTGAGTCCTTGAGCGTGAAGTACCCAATTGCCAAAGACGTGCAAAAAATTGTTGTTGTCGAAAGACATGGCAAGAATGGAAATGTTTCTGTAGGTTACATCAAAGGATTCGGACTGAAGAAGGGAGCACTTGGAACCACGGTTGCCCACGACTCGCACAATGTGCTTGTGGTCGGGACTAATGATAAGGATATTTTGAAGGCAATCAAAGAGTTGCAAAAGATTCAGGGAGGATTAGTCGT